>NZ_RRYX01000031.1:0-27154 GCF_014861375.1 Psychrobacter sp. FME5
GTATAGAGGGTAATAACTGTCGCCTTAGACACCGATTAAGACGAGCGGTTAGAAAGACTTGTTGCTTCTCAAAAAAGCTTGATAATCATTTTAAAGTGTTTGATTTGGTGTTCTTTTACATCAATTATGGCTACGTCTGATGCCAGCATACTTTTTAGAACACCACCGAATTTTTAAATAGGACAACGACTGTGCCAAAGAATCATGCAGTTCTCGAGCGATGGTCGAACGCTCTTCGAATAGGATAAGTTGATGTTCCTGCTGTCTTTGCTTACGTAGTGACAAGGCGGTGCTGACTAAATTGGTTAGCGCAACGATTAATTCATCATTTTGGGTATCTAACTCAACACTGGTAAACGGAAAAATGCTGTCTGTTCCCGTTTCTATGGTCTTGATACGCTGTGATGGCGCCACACCATCACCAGTATCATTATGGACGTTACTAGTGGCAAAAGACTGATTCATCACTAGCGTCGACTTTGGTCTGACACGTAATTCACCAAACTCTTCTTGTTGATGAGTAATTGGATAAGACTTTGTGAACTCACCATTTTTGGTGGCGCAGCTATCACAATTGAGCTTTTTGCACAGCTCTTTCATTCTTTCACCATGCAGAACGATGGCGTTTTTATTGGTAATATATTTATTCTGTATGCACAGCGTAAACTCTAAGTGTGGCAAGGTTTTGCTGAAATCTGCTACCAGCTTATCTAGCTGATATAAGCTGACTTTATTGGTGGTAATGGTTTTGGAAAAATCATAAAACAACGACAGCACATGATTGGCTTTTACCAAATGTTGGGTCTTTATCTGCACCTCACTCTCAAGCGAGCGCTGATAGGTCTCAATCGTACTTGCCATGTCGTTAAAAGAATTGCCGAGCACCTCAAACTCTCTATAGCCCGTTATAGATACTCGGGTATGGTATTTGCCTCTTTTAAATTGATTATTGGCTTTAATCAGCTGCTGGATAGGAGTTAGCACCGCTTGATGCAATCTTTGCATACCAATCAACATCACAATGAGGGTAAGTATCAATGAGAGTATTTGTAGGTTTTGCTGCCATATTTGACGCTGCTCGTTTCTATACTGTAGCTCGCCTACAAAGCGATCTACGTCTTTAATATACTTGTCTGAAACGCGATAAAACATCTGCTTATCTTGTGCCAACAATGCAGGTTTTAAATCCTGAGACCATTGGGACTGAACCTGTTTTAGCTGGTTGTTGATGCGGGTATGCCTGTTGGCACTCGTCAGTTGATACTGCTGTAACTCTTCAAGTCGTTCTTCCATGTCTTCGACAAGAAGCCCAACCTTTTCAGGCTTGGACTTATTAGAAAAGTCCAGTTTGTCCTGTTTTTGAAGCGGCTTACCATCTGTATTGTTTACGCTATCTTGGTAAATGTTTAACACTGAGCTCGCGGGATGGTCATCAGAAAAGTCAGTCGCTAACTGAAAATTGATACGGTAGGCTGCCATCCGTATCGAGCCTGCGGTATTAATCGCCTCAGCATCTGAGCGTGCTACCCAAGCCAATGCCCCACTTCCTATCGCTGACATAAAGCATAAGATAGCGATGGTAATAATAGCGATCCAAGCGTGCAGGGACAAAGATTGTTTTCGTAGATTAGACATAACTAATAGCGCTCACCCATCAAAAATCAGTTTCTAAAAACATCTGCTCATAACTTTCAAGACCGTAACTTTCAAGACCGTTGTTTTAACTATAGGGTTTGGAAAATAAAGAAGCTTAAATACAAATACCTCATTTGTAAACCCGCCTGCAACCTACCCCCTTCAGTCATCAGTATACCACTATGTATGAATACTCATATTCATGATAACGCAGTACCGTGAGTTATCATTTTTTGATAGATCAAGTGATTCATAGCGCTGACTAGCAGGCACAGTAGCCCTTTTTTATTAATATTAATATGAGTGGGCTTTACGGTATACCGCGAGTTTAAACGGCGGCTTAATCATAAGAAAACACTGATCATAACTAAGCGTAGCCGATACTAAGTGAGGAATAACATGGGCAGTCGTTACAACTTCAAAGGTGGTAAGCTCATCACTGACTGGCGTCCTGAAGTAGAAGAGTTTTGGGAAGGCGGCGGCAAAAAAGTCGCTCGTCGAAATTTATGGATATCGATACCATCATTGCTATTAGCGTTCGCGGTATGGATGGTATGGAGCGCGGTCATCGTACGCTTACCAGAAATTGGTTTTGCTTTTGATGCCGGCCAGCTGTTTTGGCTCGCGGCATTGCCAGGGCTATCAGGGGCGACGCTACGGATTTTCTATTCTTTTATGGTGCCTATTTTTGGTGGCCGACGTTGGACAGCGATATCCACATTATCTCTATTAATCCCAGCATTATGGATGGGATTTGCCGTTCAAAACCCTGATACACCATTTATAATATTTGCTATTATCGCCCTACTTTGTGGCTTCGGTGGAGGTAACTTTGCCTCATCGATGTCCAATATTTCATTCTTTTATCCAAAGGCTGAACAAGGCACGGCGCTGGGGCTAAACGCAGGTCTTGGTAATCTTGGCGTATCTGTGATGCAGTTCGTGGTACCGATGATTATCTTGGTTGCCGCGTTTGGTAGCTTGGGCGGTGATGCACAAATATCTGACAGCGGTAGATTGTTTTATCTACAAAACGCCGGCTTTATTTGGGTGCCTTTTATCCTGCTCTTCTCAGCATTGGCGTGGTTTGGCATGAATGACATCGCCACTGCTAAAGCCTCATTTAAAGACCAATCGATTATCTTTAAACGCAAACACAACTGGATCATGTGTATTCTTTATATGGCGACGTTTGGCTCGTTTATTGGCTTTTCAGCAGCGTTCCCGATGTTGATTAAAAACTCATTTCCTGCCATTGATGCACTCAAAGTTGCATTCTTAGGTCCTCTCGTCGGTGCTTTATTCCGCCCATTAGGTGGCTGGATATCTGACAAAACCAGCGGCGCAAAAGTTACCTTTTGGAACTATGTAGTAATGGTATTAGCAGTATTGGCAGTGATGTACTTCTTACCAAGTGAAACCCATGAGGGCAGCTTCGTCGGCTACTTTATCTCCTTTATGGTGTTATTCATCACCACCGGTATCGGTAACGGCTCTACTTTCACCATGATACCAGTCATTTTTAGAACCTTTCACGATCGCCGTCAGCCTCAAAAAGCAGGGACAGAAGAACTATTCGTCGAGATTCGCAAAGAGTCCGCAGCTGTGGTTGGCTTTACCTCAGCGGTCGCCGCATACGGCGCGTTCTTTATCCCCAAAATGTTTGGTTCAGGGTTGGGCGTTGATGGTACGTTTATTGCGCTCATCATCTTTTATATCCTCTGTATCGTTTTGACTTGGTGGTATTACAGCCGTGCTAATGCTGAAATTCCTTGCTAAGGGCAATCTATTAAAACGGGCTTTTAAGCACCATTCTTAAACCAAAACGTCTCTCTTTATAGTGCTACTTACCAGCGTAAGTAGCACTTTTTTTATTCAAGTTTCTGTTTGCTGTTTTTTAGTTTATCGATGCAGGCTATTTAACTTTTCTTAATGGTGTTTTTAACGATATTTTATTTTTGATAGCTACTACTAAGGTGGTAGTGCCCTGCTCATGTTAGCTAATAGTAAGACCGCCGTGGGGTAATTAAAATGACACCATCGAAAAATATTTACAGCTTGGGCAAAGGGTTATTTGTACCGCGCCACTCAGCTTTAGATACACCTTAGGCAATAATACAGAGGATAGCGAAATGAGCCATTTACTCGACCAATTCCGTTTTTTTAAACGTAAACAGGACGAATTCTCCGATGGGCATGGCGAGACACGCGATGAGTCTCGTGATTGGGAAAATGTGTATCGTAGCCGTTGGCAATATGACAAAGTCGTGCGCTCAACGCATGGTGTCAACTGTACTGGCTCTTGCTCATGGAAAATCTACGTCAAAAACGGCTTGGTCACGTGGGAGACGCAGCAAACTGACTACCCTGAAACCCGCCCCGACCTACCAAACCACGAACCGCGCGGCTGTCCTCGTGGCGCAAGCTATAGTTGGTACATGTACTCTGCCAACCGTGTGAAATATCCTAAGGTGCGTAAGCCACTTTTAAAGTTATGGCGTGAGGCCAAGGCTCAGTACCCTGACCCAGTCGATGCTTGGGGCAGTATCGTCCAAGACCCTGTTAAAGCTGAACAGTATAAATCTAAACGAGGCTTGGGTGGTTTTATTCGTTCGACGTGGGCTGAGGTCAATGAAATCATCGCTGCCAGTAACGTCTATACCGCCAAAACCTTTGGTCCTGACCGTATCGTTGGTTTTTCACCGATTCCTGCGATGTCGATGGTTAGTTACGCTGCTGGTAGTCGTTATTTATCGTTAATTGGCGGTGTTTGCTTATCGTTTTATGATTGGTATTGTGACTTACCGCCTGCTTCGCCAATGGTTTGGGGCGAACAAACCGACGTGCCTGAATCAGCCGATTGGTACAACTCTGATTATATTATTGCTTGGGGTTCAAACGTTCCACAAACGCGTACACCTGATGCGCATTTCTTTACCGAAGTTCGTTATAAAGGTACTAAGACAGTCTCTATCACCCCTGACTATGCTGAAGTCTCTAAACTAACGGACTTATGGCTGAACCCTAAACAGGGTACCGATGCCGCCGTAGCACAAGCATTCTGCCATGTCATTATCAAAGAGTTTTACCTCAAGCAACCAAGTGATTATTTCTTAGATTATGCCAAGCGCTATACCGACTTACCCGTCTTAGTAATGCTAGAAGGCGAAGAAGGCGCGCGCCATGCGGGTCGATATCTGCGTGCTTCTGATTTAATCGATGACTTGGGTCAAGAAAACAACCCAGAATGGAAAACCATCGGTCTAAATAGTGATGGCGAGCTGGTCTCTCCACTTGGCTCTATCGGTTATCGTTGGGGCGAAAAAGGCAAATGGAATCTGGAACAAAAAAATGGTGCCACTGGCGCCGATATTGACCTGACACTGACTCTAAAAGACAGTAATGAGACTTGCCAAGTCGGTTTTGATTACTTTGGGCATGTGTCGCACCCGCACTTTACCTCGGTGCCGGGTGAAGCCATACAACAGAAGACCGTTCCTTGTAAAACGGTTACGCTTGCCGATGGCACAACCGCTATCGTCGCTACCGTATTTGATTTAACCGTTGCCAATCTTGGCGTAGATAATGGCGTTGGCGGCGAGCATGTCACCGATGATTACAATGACGAGACCGTACCCGGCACCCCTGCATGGCAAGAAGTCATCACTGGTTTGAGCCGTGAGCGCGTCATCCAAGTGGCACGTGAGTTCGCTGAAAACGCCCATAAAACCCATGGCAAATCGATGATTATCATCGGCGCGGGTATGAACCACTGGTATCACCTCGATATGAACTATCGCGGCGTGATTAACATGCTGATGCTGTGTGGCTGTATCGGTAAATCTGGTGGCGGCTGGGCGCATTATGTTGGTCAAGAAAAACTGCGTCCACAAACGGGCTGGTTACCTTTAGCGTTTGCGCTTGATTGGCATCGCCCGCCACGTCATATGGCGGGTACCAGCTTCTTTTATGCTCATAGCTCACAATGGCGTCATGAGACTATTTCTGCCCATGAAATACTCTCGCCACTGGTTGATAAGAAGTTTTTCCCCGAGCATATGCTTGACTATAACATTCAAGCAGAACGTGCAGGCTGGCTGCCTTCTGCGCCTCAGCTCAACCGTAATCCACTGACTATCGCGGCCAAAGCCGCTGATAGTGGCAAAGATGTGGAAGAGTATGTCGTCGACTCTCTTGAAGACGGTAGCTTACGTTTTGCTTGTGAATCCCCTGATAACCCAGCGAACTTCCCACGCAACATGTTTATCTGGCGCTCAAACCTATTGGGCTCATCAGGTAAAGGTCACGAGTACATGCTGCATTACTTCTTGGGCACCAAAAATGGTCTCCTCAATGAAGAAAACTCAGAAGGTCATTTGCAACCAAAAGAAGTTGATTGGATAGAAAAAGGCGCGACTGGCAAGCTAGATTTGGTTGTCACTTTAGACTTCCGTATGTCTTCTACCTGTTTGTATTCAGATATCGTATTGCCAACAGCAACATGGTACGAAAAAGATGACATGAATACCTCAGACATGCATCCGTTTATTCACCCATTAACAGCCGCTACCGACCCTGCTTGGGAATCTAAATCGGATTGGGAGATATATAAAGGCATTGCCAAGAGCTTCTCAGAAGTATCAAAAGGTCATTTAGGTATTGAAACTGACGTCGTCACCTTACCGATGCAACATGACACCCCCGGTGAGTTGGCGCAACCATTTGGTGGCACTGACTGGAAAACAGCCGGTGAAAAACCAGTCCCGGGCAAAAACTGTCCAATGATTAAAGTGATTGAACGCGATTATGGCAATACTTATGCCAAATTCACCTCGCTTGGCCCTGCCCTAGAAGAACTGGGCAATGGCTCAAAAGGCTTGAATTGGGATATGAAAACAGAGGTCAAACAGCTGGGTGATTTAAACCATAGAGTAACCGAGCCGGGTATCTCTGAAGGTCGTCCTCGTATCTTTACCGCTATCAACGCTTCTGAGATGATTCTAATGCTCGCACCTGAAACCAATGGTCACGTGGCGGTAAAAGGTTGGGCCGCACTATCTGAATTTACTGGTCGCGACCACACCCATCTGGCCAAGTCTAGCGAGCATGAAAAAATCCGCTTCAAAGATATCGTTGCCCAGCCACGCAAAATCATCTCAAGCCCAACGTGGTCTGGTATCGAATCGGACGAAGTGAGCTATAACGCCGGCTATACCAACGTCCATGAGCTGATTCCTTGGCGCACACTGACTGGTCGTCAACAATTCTATCAAGATCACCCTTGGATGCAGGCATTTGGCGAGCAAATGCAGCAGTATCGCCCACCAATCGATACCAAGACCACTGAGCTGCTCAAAGACGCCAAGCCAAATGGTAATAAAGAGATTGTACTAAACTTTTTAACACCGCACCAAAAGTGGGGTATCCACAGTACCTATTCTGAAAACTTGCTCATGCTGACCCTTAGCCGCGGCGGACCTTGTGTTTGGATGTCGGAAGTCGATGCGCAAAAAGCCGGTATCGTCGATAACGACTGGATCGAGCTGTTCAATGCTAACGGAGCGATTACCGCCCGTGCCATCGTCAGCCAGCGTGTCAAAGAAGGCATGACCATGATGTATCACGCCCAAGAAAAACTGGTCAATATTCCAGGTTCTGAGCAGACCGGTACGCGTGGTGGTATCCATAACTCGGTCACTCGGACGATTTTGAAACCGACCCACATGATTGGTAGCTATGCCCAGCAGTCTTACGGCTTTAACTACTATGGCACCGTCGGTTGTAACCGCGATGAGTTTGTCGTGATTCGTAAGATGTCAAACATCGACTGGCTAGAAGATAAGCCAGATAACGAATTACCTCGCCCACTACCTACCAGCATTGACGGATAAAGCCATTTCTTCTATCGAAAATATATCCTTATTTTAGGATATCTCTGAAGAAACCAAAGCTGCTTTTTTACCACTATTTGGAGCACAGATCCATGAAAATTCGTTCGCAAGTCGGCATGGTGCTTAACCTTGATAAATGTATCGGTTGCCACACCTGCTCAGTCACCTGTAAAAACGTCTGGACCAGCCGTGAAGGCATGGAATATGCGTGGTTTAACAACGTTGAATCAAAACCCGGTATTGGCTATCCCAAAGAGTGGGAAAACCAAACTAAATGGAAAGGCGGCTGGATTCGTAATGCCAATGGCACGATTAATCCACGCATCGGCGGTAAATTCAGAGTATTGGCAAACATCTTTGCCAACCCTGACTTACCAGAAATCGATGACTATTATGAGCCATTTGATTTCGATTATCAGCACCTACATACCGCGCCGATCAGCAACCACCAGCCAATCGCTCGCCCGCGCTCAGCCATCACCGGCAAACGCATGCAAAAGATTGAATGGGGTCCTAACTGGGAAGAAATCCTTGGCTCAGAATTTGAAAAACGTCGCAAAGATAAAAACTTTGACAACATCCAAGCCGATATCTACGGCGAGTACGAAAACACTTTCATGATGTATTTGCCGCGCCTATGCGAGCATTGCTTGAACCCAACTTGCGTCGCGGCTTGTCCTAGTGGCGCGATCTACAAGCGTGAGGAAGACGGTATTGTCTTAATCGACCAAGAAAAATGTCGCGGCTGGCGCATGTGTATCTCAGGTTGTCCATATAAAAAGATTTATTACAACTGGAAATCAGGCAAATCTGAAAAATGTATCTTCTGTTATCCACGTATTGAAGCCGGTCTACCGACGGTTTGTTCTGAGACTTGTGTGGGTCGTATCCGCTACTTAGGCGTCTTGCTATATGACGCGGACAAAATCGCCGAGGCCGCTAGTACACCCAATGAAAAAGACATTTATCCAGCACAATTAGATTTATTTTTAGACCCTAATGACCCTGTGGTGATTGCCCAAGCGTTAAAAGACGGTGTACCGCAGTCAGTGATTGACTCAGCCCAGCGTTCACCAGTATATAAACTGGCGGTGGACTGGAAGCTTGCGCTACCACTACACCCTGAATACCGTACGCTACCGATGGTTTGGTATGTGCCGCCATTATCACCGATTCAAAACGCTGCTGAAGCGGGCCAAGTCGGTATGGACGGTTTGATTCCAGATGTCGACAGCTTACGTATTCCGCTACGTTATTTGGCCAATCTACTAACCGCAGGTGATGAAGAGCCTGTTCGTCTTGCATTAAAACGTCTACTTGCTATGCGTAGCTACAAACGTATGCAACTGGTCGAAAAGCAAGAAATTCAAAGCATCTTAGACGATGTTGGTTTGACTAAGCTGCAAGTTGAAGAGATGTATCGCTATCTGGCGATTGCTAACTATGAAGATCGTTTTGTTATTCCAACGGCGCACCGCGAAGAAGCGTTGAGTGATGCATTCGCTGAGCGTAACGGCTGTGGCTTTACCTTTGGTGAAGGCTGTTCAGGACATTCTGACAACAGTATGTTCGGTCAACGCAAAGCCAACCGTCGTGATTTCATCGATACCGTCCAAAAGTGGGAGTCATAAGATGCAAACTACTCAATATCATACCGACCGTTCTGTGAATGACCCTATTATGCCGTCGGTTATTGGTGCTTCAGACCTAAAGCTACTCAAGGTATTAAGCCTGCTCATAGACTATCCAAGCAATGAGCTATTTACGGGCGATACGCTTGCTGATTGTACAGAGATTGTCGCAACATCGACGCTAATTAGCCCAGCCGTGCGGGCGCAAATTATCGAGTTGATCGAAGACTTAATTGATACTGGCTCTCTTGAAGCACAGGCGCGCTATGACGGTCTGTTTGAGCGCGGTCGTTCTTTATCGCTGTGGTTGTTTGAGCATGTCCATGGCGAGTCGCGTGATCGTGGTCAAGCCATGGTCGATTTGATGGGTCAATATCAAGAAGCTGGTTTTGAGATTAGCGTTAAAGAGCTGCCGGATTTTTTGCCTTTATATCTCGAGTTCTTAGCCTATCAAGCTACGGTTATCGAAGATGATATTCAGATTCGTATGGATATTGCCGATGTCAGCCATATCATCGCCTTGCTTGCTGCTAGGTTAGAGGATCGCGGCAGTCTCTATCAAGGCTGCTTCAATGCACTCCTGCAAATTGCCGGTAAGCCGCTCGATATGATTGAAGAGTATCAAGAAAAAATCAGTAAAGAAAAACCTGATGACACCTTTGAAGCACTGGACAAAGAATGGGAAGAAGAAGTGGTCACGTTCTTAGATGCGCAACAAGAAGATCGCTGCCCATCACAAACCAGCACCCAAAGTCTGGCAGCAAAAGCGGGCGTTAGAGCCAATCCAAACGCCGTCGATGCGCCTGTGCATTGGGTAGACTTTAAAACCAACCCATCGGTTAAACAATAATAAGGAGAGATGACATGAATATTGCAGATCCTAGTGTATCGTCTATCGCCAATTTGAATTGGCTGCAAATATTCCTTTTTGGCGTTTATCCGTATATTGCATTGACCATTGCTATCATTGGTACTTGGGTACGTTTTGACTTGTCGCAGTATTCATGGAAAACCGGGTCGACGCAGATGCTAAGAACCAAAAACATGCGTCTTGCCAGCAACTTATTCCACGTAGGCATCATTGTGGTATTGCTAGGGCATTTATTTGGGATGCTGACGCCGCACTTTCTCTATGACCGATTTATCAGCGCGGGCCATAAGCAGATTTTAGCCGTAGTCGTTGGTGGCATTGCAGGGGTGTTCTGTTGGTTCGGTCTTGTGATGCTGATGTGGCGGCGTTTTACGGATGATCGTATTTCCAATACCTCGTCGTTTTCAGACAAGCTCGTCCTTGTGCTGTTATTTATCCAGCTCAACCTCGGTCTCGCGTCAATCTTTACCTCCATGCAGCATTTGGATGGCTTGACGATGATGAATTTAGCTGGCTGGGCACAAGACATCACCGTCTTAAGACCTTGGCAAGCAGCAGCGCGTATCGAGCAAACTGACTTGATTTATCAGCTACATATGGCGCTAGGTATCACTCTAATTGCGATATTTCCGTTCACACGGCTCATTCATATTATTAGTGCGCCCATTTGGTATTTCGGTCGTCGCTATCAAATTGTGAGACAAAAGAAATCTCAGTAAGTTTATAAAGCAGTATGTAGGGCGTGTCATCAATGAGCACATTTAATCAACACGCCCTACCTATTCAAACGTCTATCAAAAAATACATAGTGGAGCAAAAGCCATGACTGTCAGTACCTATAATCCAGCCGACCATGCGACTAACAATAATGTAAACGGTCACGTTCATAGTGGCAGTCAGACTGATGCTAACAACATGGCGAATGATCATGACCACAACCATGAACACAGCCACGACCACGGTGATGACATCGTGCATCTTATGCCAACCATGACGGATCTGCAAAAACCACATTCTGATCAAGAATTCATTGAAAAAGCCATGGAAGAAGAGCGCAGCAATCACAACAACCTAATCGCTTCTAGCCGTGATGAATTGCCTTCGGTCACGGTGAATGGGGTGATGATCGACAGAACCAACATTGCCCAAGAGCTGCAATACCACCCAGCAGAAAACAAAGAAGATGCGGTGTTTTATGCGACTCAGGCACTGGTGGTACGCGAATTACTCAGACTCGCCGTATTGGATGAGCCAAGCCTTGGTGAGACAGCATGGATAGACGATGAAGAACAAGCCATCTCGAGATTGATAGATAAAAACGTCCAAGCGACGATGCCTGATATGGCAACGTGTGAGCGTTATTACCAACAAAACATCACAGATTATATGACCGATCCAATTATGAATGTGCGTCATATATTGTTGGCGTGTTTGCCAGAAGATGGCGACGAGCGATTAAAACTCAAAAAAACCGCTTACGAGTTTATTGAACAAATCAAAAATAACAGCAACCGCGATGCAGAATTCATCCAATTGGCACGCCAGCACTCTGCTTGCCCATCAAAAGAACAAGGCGGTGAATTGGGCATTATTAACAAAGGACAAACGGTGCCAGAGTTTGAAAGCACGTTATTTAAGTTAGATAAAGGACTGGCGCCAAGCCCTATCGAAAGCCGCTATGGTTTTCATGTCGTTGAGGTGCTGAGCAAAGAACCTGGGATACAAATGATTTATGAGCAAGTCAGCCCTGCTATCCACAACAAACTAAGCCAGCAAGCCTTTCATCAGTCATTATGCGATTACCTGTTTACTTTAGCCAATGAAGCAGATATCGAGGGTATCGAGATGATGCTTGAGCAAGAAAACGTGTTTCGCGGATAATCAGTCAACTGTTAATCACTTGCTTCTTATTACTAGGTTTGCCCTCAACTCCTACGAGGGTACGCCCTAATACTTAATACGAATAAAATGAGTACAGAACTATGAGTACAGAGATATGAGTACAAAATTATGGGTACAGAACTATGATTACAGTTGAAGCGCTCAAATCTGCCATAAAACAACGTATAGCAGCTTATCATCACAACGACTATCCGCTGCATAACAGACAAATCGATAGCTACGATTTATTAGCCAGTCGCAATCAAATTTTGGCAAAAGATATTATCTCGCCATTTGCTATACCGAGGCAGAATCTGTCGGCGATGGATGGTTATGCGATTGCTAGAAGTAGCGTACTGTCAGCAGACTCGACCATCACTATCATCGGTGAGTCACAGGCAGGCAGCGCTTACACTGGCGACATCAAGTCAGGACAAGGGATTCGCGTCTTTACCGGTGCTATCGTACCTGATGGCTGTGATACCGTTATCATGCAAGAAAATACCAATTTTGCCGCGATAAAAGACACCCTTGATAAATCACAACCTTACTCCATCAGCCTGAGTCAAACCGCCAAATGTGATAATAATATTCGTAAAAAAGGCGAAGAAATCGAAGCGGGTGAAGTGGTTTTACGCCAAGGTAAGCGACTCAATCCTACTGATATTAGCTTACTGGCGAACTTAGGGTTTGATAGAGTTGATGTTTATCAGCCGTTAATCGTTGGTTTGCTAGCGACTGGTGATGAGCTGGTGGCAATTGGCCATACACTTGACAGCGTGGCGCAAATCTATAACTCTAATACCCCAACCCTTAAAACCCTATTGGCTGATTTGCCGATAGACATTCGCGATTATGGCATCATCGCTGATGACTTAGACAAGACCACTGCCGCGGTAACCGAAGCGATGCAAGCCTGTGATGTGGTTATTTCTACTGCTGGCGTATCGGTTGGTGACTATGATTTTTTAACCACCGCCATTGACCAACTTGGCAAAATCAATCACTATAAAGTGGCGATGAAACCGGGTAAACCTTTTGTATTTGGTGAGTTGACTCAAAACCTTACCAAGCCCGTATTATATTTTGGCCTACCAGGCAACCCACTATCCACTGTCGTTGGTACGCTACAATTTGTGCTGCCCGCCTTGTGGCAAATGACAGGCGCTGCGACACAAGAGCAACCGGTATCGTTGACAATCACCGCCACGCTTACGAATGAGGTTAAAAAATCAGCAGGGCGTACGGATTTTCAGAGAGGCGTTTTGTCACAAGATAAGTTAGGTGGCTTTTACGTCGAAAGCTTTAATAAGCAGCAGTCGCACCGTATCAAACAGCTTAGCCAGGCCAATTGCTTGATGGTATTGGCTCAAGACACTAGCAGTTTATCAGCTGGTGACAAAGTACACGTTCAACCATTCCCTTGGTTTTACCACTAATATCTGTTTTAATTAATAATCATGGTTATTAGCAAGCGCTTATCCAGTAGCTTCTTTTACTGAATCAACCCTAATTTTACTGAATCATCTCTAAGTCAGCTCAATACTACTTTGGTAGTAGGTTATAGCAGCGTTAGGGTTAATGATTATTTGCTGATAAACTGTCATAATACTAATATAAAACCTCCCACTCACAACCTGAGGCAACGCCTAAAAGTACACACTATAATCAATATTAATGGTAATCATCTATGAACCATCTTGTCCCCACCGTAGGCAATGCACAACTGTATTCGCCTACCACTGCACCCGCTATTTTTGATGGGCACAACGACGCCCCATCGAAAGTCACTATCTCGTCTACTCATTCCCCTGCTACGCTCTCGCAACCATTAACAGATGGTTTCGCACGACGTCTCACCTATCTACGGCTATCGATTACTGACTTCTGTAATTTTCGCTGTGAGTATTGCTTGCCAAATGGCTATCAAGGCAAACCACCACAAAATGAGCTGAGTGTCACTGAAATCGCTACTTTAATCCGTGGGTTTGCCCAAGTAGGGACAAAAAAGGTACGGATTACTGGTGGCGAACCTTCAATACGCCGTGATGTGGTCGAAATTATTAAGATCATTAAAAACACCGAAGGTATAGAAACCGTTGCCATGACCAGTAATGGCTATAAGCTTGGCAAGCACTTAGCCGATTGGCAAGCAGCTGGGCTTAACCAAATCAATATTAGTATGGACAGCTTTGATGCGGCCACTTTTCATAAAATGACTGGCTTTAATATGTTGCCGCAACTGCTGGCGGATATGGATCTGTTATTAGAAACCACCGATATTAAGCTAAAAATAAACAGCATCTTAATGGCGGAAACTGGCTTTGAAAACCTCATAAATGCCATCGACTATGTCAAAAACAGAGCGGTCACCTATCGGTTTATTGAATTTATGCAGACCAGTGACAACAGCGATTTGTTTTTTGCGCAGCACGCCCAGTCCGATATGATTACCAATTATTTGCTAGAAAATGGCTGGCAAACACACGAGCGCGGCAGTACCGATGGCCCAGCGATAGAATACAGCCACCCTGATTATCAAGGCCGTATCGGTATGATTGCCCCTTATGCCGCACATTTCTGTGACAGCTGTAATCGCCTGCGCGTCAGTAGCCAAGGCAAGGTGCATCTGTGTTTATTTGACCAAGGCAACTACGACATTCGAAAGCATTTGCAGCAAGACGATGTCGCAGGGCTGGTCAATACCTTACACAGCTTTATGCCAATCAAGCCTGAACACCATCACCTCCATGATTCTAATAGTGGCATGATGAATAACTTGTCGATGATTGGTGGCTAGGCCACTGCGTTTAGACTCGAGATTTTAGCGTAAAAAAATATTGCGAGATTTTAAAAACTGTCACATTTTAAAGATAGCTGTATTTGAAAAAAACTATATTTAACACCCTAATTATTGAAACAATAGCCATTAAGGAACATCCATGTCCAAACCTGCTGCAGCATTTATCCCGCTTAATATTGCCATCTTAACCGTTTCTGATAGCCGTACGCTCGCAGAAGATACCTCGGGGCAGTATTTGGTCGATCAATTAATAGAGTCAGGTCATCAACTGGCAGACCGTCAGCTAATTATCGATGATATCTACAAAATTAGAGCGGTGATTAGCGGCTGGATTGCAGACCCCAATGTTCACGCGGTTATCACCACCGGCGGTACGGGCTTTTATATTAGAGATAGCATGCCAGAAGCCGTCAATGTATTGTTTGACAAATCAATTGATGGATTCGGTGAAATGTTCCGCTTAATCTCCAAAGATGATATCGGTATGTCAACGGTTCAATCGCGTGCGGTTGCAGGAATGGCAAATGGTACGGGTATATTTTGCTTACCCGGCTCATCTGGTGCTTGCCGTACGGGCTGGGAAGGCATCCTAAAAGAGCAGTTCGATAGCCGCACACGTCCCTGTAATTTTGTACCGCACTTTATGCAGATCAACCCAAGCCATGGTTAGTCGCAAATGATGAGTCGCCAATAACGGCCTCTTGCCTTCAAAAGATAGCGACGGCAATGCCTCGTGCATAAAGTGTCGATTATGAACCAATAACGGAGTTATCTATGAGTACTGTAGTAGAGAACCATACAGATGCCACGATGAATATCACTGTTTTATACTTCGCCAGCTTGGCTGATGAAGCCAACTGTCATGATGAAAAAGTTGAAGTTAAACAAACGACTTCACTGACTGAGTTGTATGAACAGCTGAGCCAAAAACATCGCTTTAGTCGTCCGCAATCTGAGCTGCGTGTAGCAGTGAATGACTACTTTGCCAAATGGACGGATGAGATTCATGACGGCGATAGCGTGGTTTTTATTACCCCAGTCGCAGGTGGTTAATATAGCTTGGACGTTTCATCCATATCATCGCAACGCTTGTTAAAATAATAGTTTGAGAAAATAAATGACAGACAATGTACACGGACAATCGATGAATATTAAGCGCAGCATCGATGAGGCTTACTCAATCGCTGAACGTGATGGCTTTGCGCTGCTAGATACTGACATCGACGAAAATCGACTCAAAAAAACCCTTGATGATGATAGCTGCGGGGCGTTTGTCTGCTTCGAGGGGCGCGTACGCAACCATAATAATGCCAGTAATGTAAATCGCTTAACCTATTATGGTTATGAAGACTTAGCAATCAATCAAGGCCGTGCCATTATCAAAGAAGCCAAGCAACGTTTTGAGATTACCCACGCAATTGCTATCCATCGTATTGGTGCTTTAGAGATTGGTGATGTGGCCATTTGGGTTGGGGTCGTTTCATCGCATCGCTACCCTGCTTTCGATGCCTGTCGCTGGATATTGGATACTATTAAGGCGGATATTCCTGTCTGGAAGCAAGAATACTACCAAGACGATTCTTCTAAATGGCTAAGTAATAATGGCTAAGTAACAATGGTTAAGAAAGATGGTGGAATAACAACTAAAATTAAAATATCTTAAAAAACGCTACGGTACTGCTGATATATTTTTTTCAGCCTCTGTCTGTGTAGGCACAGCAGGCCTGTTAAGTAAAAAACCTTCATTTCAGCACACAATAAGATCAGCCAAACGTATTGTTGATTGGCGAAAAACTGCCAGTCAACTATGAAGCTGTTTACTATAAAAAGATAATGTATTTTTACTAACTTTTGTTTTTTATTTTGAATTGAGAGTATAGAGTATGCAAGCAGAGCAATCAAATAATCGTCATAAACCAGCCAACCATTTATCTGACGTATCACCTTATTTAAAAGCATCAGATTTAAAAGTATCAAAATCTATCGTGACACTAGGCGCGTCTGCTTGTTTAGCATTGGCCCTAAGCGCCTGTAGTAAAGAAGCCAGCACTGATGAGACACAAGCAGCTGCTAATGATGCACCGCAAACCACACAGCCAGCTGAAAATATCCGTATTGCCGCGGCGGCCAACTTATCAGATGTGTTGCCGGAGATTATCGAGGGTTATAAAGCGGATAGAAATCTGCCAGATCAAGAGATTGAAGTTACTTTCGCCTCCTCAGGTAAACTCTATTCTCAAATCACTTCAGGTGCACCTTACGATGTATTCTTGGCTGCCAACCAATCCTACCCTGCTCAGTTAGCCGAGGAGATGTTCAAAGGTGAGGCTAATCGTACGCCCTTTACTTACACCCAAGGTCAGTTATCCATCTATAGTGCAACCAAACCAGTCGATGGGTTAAATCAGACCACTTTGACCGATTTGTTTAACAGCGATGACAAAACCAAGATAACCATTGCCAACCCTGATCTTGCTCCATACGGCGAGTCTGCAAAAACCTATCTCCAATCACAAGACCTCTATGATTCCTTAACCGCACAAAAACGCATCATTCAGGCCGAAAATATCGGTCAAGCGTTCCAGTATGCGCATACTGGCAGTGTCGATTATGGGTTTGTCGCCCATTCGCAAGTCACTGCCATCAAAGCGACGCCTGAGCAGTTTTATATCTTACCGCCAGAGTCTTATCCTGCTATTTTACAGGACGGCATGGTCATTACTGATGTCGCTAGCGCTGAAGATTTTGCTGACTATCTGCGCTCTCCTGCAGGGCAAGCCTATTTCTCTGAAGCTGGTTATTTAGCCGTTAAATAGCACCGCTGTTACTTATAAGCTGTCATTTATAAATGGGGCGCGTTGACAATGAAGTTTGAGCTGTCGTTGTCAGCGCGCCTCTATATAGTCGATTCCAAATAAAACAGATACATTATATTTTGATGCGGAACTGGTATAAATTTTTCTGGCGTGCTGTGCCTGCGCAGACAGAGGCTGCAAAAAATTCATTCCAGTCCCGCTGTATCGCTTTTATACTGAACTCACTATAGTATGATGCTAAGTAGAGTAAATAGCATGACACTATGAGCGATGCCTTATAAATAACGCCCTATCAGTAACGCATTAAATAAGAGGTAGATAAACAATAACGCTATGATATCTCAATCCCTTATTTTAGATATGCTGCTGCCAGTATGGGTCAGTATCAAGCTTGCTGCTATCACTACCCTATGCTTATTGTTACTTGGCACGCCATTGGCTTATTGGTTGGCCAAACCCAGTCGCGGTAATATCGTTGGTCGCATCAAAATACTGCTTATGGGCGTGATTGCCATGCCACTTGTCTTGCCGCCTACTGTCATTGGGTTTTATTTATTATTACTGCTCAGCCCAAATTTCGGTATTGGTAAATGGCTCGCTCAATACAACATCAGTGCCTTTACCTTTACCTTTGAGGGACTGGTCATCGGCTCTATTATCTACTCGCTGCCTTTTTACGTGCAGCCTGTCTACGCACAATTTTCACGCATCCCAGCCAGCGTCATGGAAGTGGCAAGCCTACTAGAACCCAACCGTCTAAGACGCTTTCTACGAGTGGCACTACCGCAAGCACGTATCGGCATTATCCTTGGTAGCTTAATCAGCTTTGCCCATACCATTGGTGAATTTGGTGTAGTACTGATGATTGGCGGTAGTATTTCAGGTGAGACCAAGGTCGTCTCGATTGCTATCTATGAGCAAGTAGAAGCGCTTAATTATGAGGCAGCTCATATGATGTCTGTCATTCTCATCATTATGGGCATGGTCATGGTGGCACTGATTGCTAGCTTTAATAAATCCAGCCACAACCCATAAACACAAGCTCAGCCTAAATAATACCCAGTCAATTCAATGACACGCCTTATTCACGAAACTGCTTAGCGATTCTCGTCTGAGCGTTTAATGCTGTCTGGGCTGGCCTCATAAATAGTGTCCAACTCTGCTTCTGTCAGACAGCTCTCAACGATGGGAAACAGCTCGCGTTCCTCAAAACGAATATGATCGTATAGCAATGTGGCCAGTTCCCTGACTTGGGTAACCGTGATAGGGTTGCTTTGAGACGACTCTGAGCTTTCACCTTCTTCCATCAGGGCATGTAGTGCTTTATGCTGCTCATCAAGGGTATTAAGTACTGAGGCTACTTCGGGTTTAGAGTCTTGATAAGGCCGTAACGCATCAACGATTAAGTTATCTTCAATCCGAAAGTGATGCTCCATCTCTTTAAGGTAACCCGTTATATTCAACCAATGCTTGCTGATTTCTGCTGGCTCATCTATGCATTCCTTAGCATGACGCGATAGATTTAACCCGAGGTGATGTTGACGGGATAATGGCTGTAATTGATTGGCGCGTTTCATAATTAATTACCTCATTGTATTTAGTTATAGTCGATTCACTTTAAAGCGATACAAAGAAAACCAGTGCAAATACTACATTTAACAAGCTAGCCCTTCATAAACCAGCCGTGGCGTCAATGACCACCCTACCGTCTTAATCGACATGATGGGTGAGCATTTCATCGATTAGGCCGTGCTAAAAAATTACTGGTTGTTATAGTCCTGTAATGATATCAGGGTCTAGGATACTGGGTAGATGTCATTCTCAATAAATTCAATTATAGTAAGCTTTTGACGATATTTTTAATAAAATTGAGGAATTTAATAATGAAAACACTAAGTTTATGTATATTAGCAGGACTGAGTTTAAGTGCTTGTGCTACTGGTAATGCCAATCAAAATGGCGCTACTAACAACGGTTCTAATAATGGCTCTAACAATACAGTCACTCAATACCCTGTTGAAGCAGCGATGCTGAATATTTACACCAAGGAGCGCAGTCAAAAGCTGGTGGGCACTATAGACGGTCAAAATGTATCTGCAGAAATTAAAGTCACACCCAAAGGGCCAATGGTGTTCAATAATAAAAAGGTACAAGGTGCCGAAATAAACACCATCAATAAATTAAACAATCAAATCACCGGTCAGTCAGTGGCTATCAATTACTTTACCAAAAATCCACTGATGTTTTACGGCTTTACCGACAGCTCAGGCGAGTATTCGTTAGCCACGCAAACCACGACGATACCGAAGATGGCGACCATTGGCGACTCTAGTAAACTACTCACTGAAAACACTTATAGCGATAGCAGTATGGCTAAAAAAATAGGCACCTATAACCAAGGCTGGTCTTTGCAGCGAGACAGCAACAATACTGCGTGGTTCTGTATCGGAACATCAGCCAATCTATTGCTCGATAACGACCCCGCTGGCTCATCAGAAGAATGCTATAAAATCAACGCTAAAGGTAATATTTTAAGCAGCAAAGTGACCATCAGCCAGCCGAGTAATAATGGCAATAGAAAAATGGTTTTTACCAGCCAATAACTTATTAAATGGCGATATCACAACTCGACGCTGACTTGAAAGCAATACTCATCTTTGATAGCGATGCTCATTTTACCGTTGTGAGCATCGACGATGGCTTTTACGATAGATAACCCCAAGCCAGTGCCTGAATGAAAGGTATTGGTTTTATCATGGCGATAAAAGCGCTCAAACAGCTTATCTGCTTCGCTTTGAGTCAATGGCGAATCCAACTGATTGCTGATGGTTACTTTTAAAGAAGACTGTTTTAAAGAAGACAGCTTTGAGGACTCAGCTTGCCTGCTTTTTCCATCAGTACTGTCAGTGGTAGTGCTATGAGCGCTATTATAAGTAAGGGTGTCAGCCTTGATAGATGCAGCTTCGATAACAATCACACTATCGCTTGCCGCGTAATAAACGGCATTTGATATCAAATTAGAAAACAGCCGTTGCAATAAGCTGTCATCGCCCAATACGGTATTAAATACGCCAATTTTCTCAAAATAAATACCGCGATCTTCCGCCATGAATTCATAATAAGCCATCAACTTAATCACAAGAGAGTCGATATCAACATCACTGAGCTGAGAACTATGCAGTCCTTTTTGCGTCTTTGCCAATAGCAGCATATTGTTAATCAAGCTCGATAACTGCTCGAGTGTGTCATGCTGATCATGCAGCTGCTCAACATATTCGCTGCGCTCTCTCGGCTTACTCAACATTACTTGGGTTTGGGTACTTAAGGTGGCAAGCGGCGTACGCAGCTCATGAGCAATATCATCTGAGAATCGCGATAAAGACTCAAAATTATGCTCAAGTTTGTCCATCATAGCGTTATAAGCGTCAGCAAGCGCGCGTAGCTCACTGGGCATCTCGCTGACAATGATACGATCGTCAAGTTGTTCGGCATTGATACGGGTCATCTTTTGTCTGATGGTCGCCAGCGGAGCAAAGCCTAAATGCACACTAAAGGCTGCGACAGAAACTAAAATAAAGGTAATGGCGATGAGTATAAAAATAAGCTGACGGTTAAAATGTAGCAGATACTGATGATGAACATCAATCGGTAAGGCAATAAGCGCCAAGCGTTCAGAATGTTTAATCACAATAGCGCGATAGTGACGATGATTCATTTTTAAATCAAACGGCTGGTCATGGTATTGCTGCCATAACGCTTTTACACGCTTATTACCCAGCTCGCTTATAAAAACGTTGGGATTGCTGGTGATGACTTTTCCCTGACTGTCAGTGATAAGGGTTTTTACCCCGTAGTCCAGTCCAGCGTTGGGTGGTTGCGGTGCAGGTGTGGATTGATTAAAGGCTGATGCTGCCCTCTCATCGTCGAGCAAGCGATCAGTCATTTGCTGACGTAGATTAAACGCAGCATGGGTTAAAATCTCTGAGTCCATTTGCTCAAAATGACTGTTTACCGAACGCTGAATCCAGAGATACAGGCAGATTTGAATAATGACGACGCAGAGCGTCAGCAACAATAGCGTCCGCCATAACAGCGATAAGCGGCCGTCTGTGATAATGGGTGTCATATTATTGGCCGTCTATCGGCTGGTATAGGCTAGGCTGAGCTAAATCGACGCTGCTTTCTATCACATCTAAGCGATAGCCCATCCCGCGTACGGTATGTATCAGCTTTACTTTATAATCATCATCGATCTTAATTCTTAACCGTCGAATCGCTACATCAATGACGTTGGTATCGCTATCAAAATTTATATCCCAAACTTGTGAGGCGATGACCGAGCGCGGTAGTACTTCACCTTGGCGCTCAAGTAAAAACTGTAATAATAAAAACTCTTTGGCGGTGAGTTTAATCGGCTGCTCATCTCTGTGTACGCTGCGTTTGGCAATGTCCATCGTTAAATCGGCAATTTGTAAAAGGTTACTACTATAATCTGCCTGATTGGCACGGCGTAGTAAGCTTTTTATTCTCACCAACAGCTCGGCAAAGGCAAAAGGCTTGGTAAGATAGTCATCACCGCCAAGCTCAATACCTTTGATACGATCACTTAAGTCATCTTTGGCAGTTAAAAATAAGATTGGCGTGTGCTTGCCAGCAGCGCGGTAATTGCGTACCAATTCAAAACCACTGATATCTGGCAACATCACATCCATGACCACGACATTAAAATCTTCGCTCATTAACGCATGGTAGCCGCTCAGCCCCGTGGTTTGATGCTCAACCATAAAGCCCGCTTCACTCAGACCTTTTTTTATATAATCACCAAGCGATAATTCATCTTCGACCAATAATATTTTCATAGCAGGCGCGACACTAATGGGTTGGGTTAATACTATCAATAATAGGGGAATGATAGAGGATTGCTAGCAATATTCCTATGCTAAGACTGCAACATGACAAAATTGTCATCTTCGCGTCATGTTGTTGTCAGAGTCGTTGTATTAAGCTGTTCGTTATCTTAATGTATTAACGATACTATTAGTTGCTGTAGAAAACACATGAGTGAGCTTTATGAAAACCTTTAAAACTGAGACTAGCCCTATGTCTAATAGCCAGCCTTCTAAGCTATTGCGCAGTACACTTATATTATTTGCCGCCTCATCACTGTTTGCTTGCGGTCAAGCCAACACTAGCGCCTCTGAGCCTAATGTCTCAAAAGTTGAAAGTTCTACCGTTGCAACGTCTAACACTACTAATCCAAACGCTACAAATGCAGCACTAATGACAACGCCTGCCAGCAATCCAGACCTACTAAAAAACGTCTCAGCAACTGTTTATAAAGATGCCAACTGCGGCTGCTGTAAAGATTGGATCAGCCATGCAGAAGATAACGGTCTAAGCACCACGGCGCACGATGTTGCAGATTTGGCATTATTCAAAGAGCGTTACGGCGTGCCAAATGACATGCGCTCTTGCCATACTGCGGTCACCACCGATGGTTACGTCTTCGAAGGTCACGTACCAGCGAAATATGTGGCGCAGTTTTTGGAAAATCCGCCCGTACAAGCGCTTGGACTTGCGGTACCGGGCATGCCTATGGGTAGCCCAGGTATGGAATATCAAAATAAGTTTGACCCGTATCAGATTATGCAGCTTAATAAAGACGGTACAAGTGAAGTCTACGCGGATATCAGCTCTGTTCAACAGCAATTATAATTTGTATTATCGATATTGAACCCATTTATAGAGGCAACCCTATGAATAACTCTGATCAACAAGAGATGAATCATAAAGAAAGCATGAACCCTTATATTAAGTTCACTCTGATGATTTTGACCTCTACTGTTGTGATGTACATCATGATGTATTTCAATACCTACCAGTGGGATCACGTTTATTTTAGTGAAACCAGAGCTTATATGGCGCTGTACATGGGCGCTGGTATGGCAGTCATTATGCTGGCATTTATGAGTAACATGTATAAAAAGACTAAGCTGAATTTACTGGTTTATGGGCTAAGTGTGGTGATGTTTGCCGTTGGCATTTGGGGCGTTAGATCCCAAGCAACCGTCGATCAAGTCGATTGGATGCAAGCGATGATACCGCATCATTCCATTGCTATTTTGACCAGCTCAAGAGCAGATATCGAAGACCCCCGAGTGCGACAACTGGCGGATGATATTATTGAAGCGCAAAAGCGTGAAATTGGTGAGATGCAAGCGCTGATCGAAGAATTAAAGTAAGTTTTTAACTTATAAGCGGTTATAGATTTATAAGTTATAGATTTATAAACAGTCACTTTTAGACAAAGGCTTTCAAACGAATAAAGCGATTGAAGCAATTATAATTAAGGATATACCATGAAAACTCATTACAAATCAGGCTTTTCCATTCTGGCCGCTAGTGTCAGTGCCGCACTATTACTAAGTGCCTGTCAGCCAACCAATGACAATGCTAACGATACTGTCGACCCTGCCGCAGAAGGCGTCACCACCGTTGAAACCACTGCAAATGACACTAACACTGTTGACCCACACACTGAGCATGACATGAGTGCAGATGGTATGGCAATGGATGACGAGCCAATGACTGATATGCACAAAGACTATACCGACTCTATGACCACCATGCACGATGAGATGATGGTTGGCATGGACTATAACGACCCTGATGCGGCATTTGCTCAAGGCATGCTTGGTCATCATATCGGTGCAGTAGATATGGCAGAGATTGAGCTAAAATACGGCACAGACGATGAAATGCGCAAGCTGGCTCAAGAAATCATTGATGCCCAGAAATCTGAGATTGAGCAGATGAAAGACTGGCTCGCTAATAACCCTGACGCGGCAGAACCAACGGCTGATACGGCGGCGATGCAACAAGCCTATGCCGATGGAATGGATGCGATGCACGGCGAGATGATGGCAGGTATCGCAGACCCAGTACCAGATATGGCCTTTGCTCGTGGTATGCTTCCGCACCATGTTGGTGCAGTAGATATGGCAGAAACTCAGCTTAAATATGGTAAAAATCCTGAAATGCTTAAGCTGGCGCAAGAGATTATCGACGCACAGCAGCCAGAGATTGAGCAAATGCAAAGCTGGATTAATGCAAATAAAGGCTAACTATGTTTTGAGTATGATTTAGCAAGCAGGTTTTAACAAAAATAACTTAGACAACTTAGCAAGATTTGGGTGGTACAGAACTTGGCGGCACAGAATACGTACCGACAACATGTGCCACCAAATCGCTCGAGCCTTCTGAATATAGAGAAACCTCGCCAACGATAAGCGTGCGTCCGACTTTCATCAGCGTGCAGTCAGCGATAATACGTGCTTCTGCTGAGGGTTTACGTAGAAAATTAATATTTAAGCTCGTCGTCACTGTCAATGGAACAATGCCAATCTTGCTAAGTATCGCCACATAGAGGGCTACATCAGCGATACTCATCATCACAGGCCCAGAAACGGTGCCACCAGGACGCAATTCATCGACACCAATATCGTGCGATAGAGTCGCACCATTATCATCCACTGCCTCGATTACGTATTTATTCTGTGGAAACTCTAACGCCATAAAGGCGATAATTTCTTCTTTAGTGGCAGACATATACCCTCCTTTTAAAAAAAACTCAGATAGCTTTCATTTTTACTCCACCCCACGTTACTAGGCCAACGCCCAAGGCTATCAGTGAAGCACCTAAAAACAGACCTTCGGGTGGCGCTTCCCCTTGTAAAAAAATAGCGACTGGCACACCAACCACTGCACCGACTGAGCCTAATAAACTCAATAATACGGGACCGCCCGTCTTTTGTAGTAGAAATAACAATGAAAACTGCCCCGCAAATACGCCTGACTGTACGGCAATTAGACCCAAGGTCAGCCCTTCAAGCGGCATAGTGACTGAGAAATTAGGCAGCATACCAAGTGTAAGCAATAATAGCGAAGCGGCAAGCAGCATACCTGGTGCGAGTGCACTAGGAGAAGCCTTATTAGGCCAGCGCAATGTGCGATATATATTACCAATAGCCAGCAGCACGGGCCCGCAAAGCGCTATCAAAATCCAAAAAATACTGGCATCTGGTGCTGAAAATTTACGCGCTGCCAATACCCCTGCCCCAATAAGCGCAGCGGCCACGCCCAAAGCACGGATAATATTAAATCGCTCCATGCGTAGCGTTAAGGCACCAAGATACGTCAGCAATGGCGGTAGCGAAATAATAAGGGCGACGAAACCTGCGCCAACATGCGGAATGGCTGAGAACAACAGAAAATTGGAACCAGCAACACTAATGAGCGCGGCGACAAAATAATACTCAAAGCTACGTGCATTTAAAGGTGGTAGCTCTTGTTTAATAAAGGCAACGACCAATAAAATAATCCCTGCGCCCGTTATAGACCAAAAGAGAAAAGCCAGTGCGGTAATACCTATCTCGCCAGCATACTTTGCCAAATTGGTAGAGATACCAGTCAAACTTCCGCCAACAAGCAGGCACGCGAACGGGATAAGCCACGTGCTCTGTTGCCGAGATAGCTGCTGTTTTGGCGCGTCAGTGTCAGTCATCGATAATCCTATTGGGTGAAAATTTCGATGACGATAACAATATCGATGGCAAATCAGCCAAACCTTGTACTGCCGTAGCTGCATACAAGCCACTTAAATCACCACCAGCAATTACAACAGGGACATCTTGCATAGAGATTGACTCCTACCTAATTGAGATTATTCAGCCAACAGTTTAGCAAGCAGCTCGTCTATCTCAACCTTAAACTCTTTGTCTTCAATCTTATTGGCCGTAATTTTGGCATTTTGCAGACTGTTAATCGCGGTGTCTTTTTCACCCATTTCCAGCTGTAAGACCGCCATCGAAAAGGCAATCGATGACATATGATCTTTCGAATTCATCGCGGTGGCTTTTGCTTGTGCTTTATCATAAATGACTAATGCCTCATCCAAATCCTCGGTGAAGTCTGCGAGCGTTTCCCACTGCTCTGGATGGTCTTTATCGGTGTTTTCATTATCAGTACAGATGGCTTTTAGCTCAGCATAAAGTGCATCGAATGCTTCTTGGTTGCCTCTACGGTCGGCTTCGAGTAAATCTTCAGCTAAGGTATAAATTGCTTTATATATCTTGGTATTAATCATTATTTTCTCTATTTTTAGTTAGGACATGACATCTGAGCAAGCTTATCATGCCTAGCTGTCAGTATTAATTTTTGGTGGTGTGTCAGAAAGTATGCTGAAGAAATAAAGGAGGGTGACAGCCAAAGCAAGATGATATATTTGAGGTTATGAAGACACAAATAGATATCAGCTGCCCCGACTGTCACAGTCCCAGTTTAAAGAAAAACGGCATAAAAAGCTATGGCAAGCAGAACTACCAATGCAAGGACTGCAAACGTCAATTCATTGGTGACCATGCCTTAACTTATAAGGGCTGTCACTCTAAAATAGAAGACATCATACGGCTAATGACGGTGAGAGGTTGCGGTGTTAGAGACATAGCTATTATAGCCTCAGTCAGTATCGGTAAAGTATTGGGCACCATAGGCTCATCTGTTTATAAGATCGCGCCTAAGAAGCGCTACTATGAACGCTTAGAGGTTGATGAGTTCTGGACTTACGT
>NZ_RRYX01000289.1:0-361 GCF_014861375.1 Psychrobacter sp. FME5
GTAGCAATTGGGTTTGATAATTAGTTTATAACACTTTTAGGTGGGATTGACTATACTTTCTAAACTCAAGCCATTAGCCCGAGCTAGATCATGTGTTTTGATGCCGTGTTTTTGAGCAATACCGCCTAAAGTATCACCACTTTTTACTGTGTAGTCTCCTGATGTAGATGAGGAGCTTGATCGTGTTGAGTTAGTAGAGCCACTACTAGAAGCAGGCGATTGCCCAGAAGGTTTATCATTTTTGCCACCGTTCATAGCGTCATTAATACCCTCTAAACCTTCTTTTGCCTTGTCGCCTAACGCCCCTTGTAGTGGCATAATAAAATTGGACAGCTTCTAAGAGGTTATAATAACCCAAAGA
>NZ_RRYX01000290.1:0-342 GCF_014861375.1 Psychrobacter sp. FME5
TTTGGGTTATTATAACCTCTTAGAAGCTGTCCAATTTTATTATGCCACTACAGAGCCTCTCCTAGCTATGACTCTAGTGTCAGCACTGACAATCTACAGCAAACCATGACCACGCCCGTTTGGTCAGGCATCAGTCCTCACGATGACGGCACTACCCCGCCGCTACGTAGCCTGCAACTGTCATCGGGTAGCACTCATGGCTGGCAGTTTGCCCCACGTCTGGGACAGTCCGTACTGCTTAACCACTGGTACGGTGATATCGACAGTCCGGTGATTAGCCGCGCACTGTTTGTAGTGGCATAATAAAATTGGACAGCTTCTAAGAGGTTATAATAACCCAAA
>NZ_RRYX01000291.1:0-338 GCF_014861375.1 Psychrobacter sp. FME5
AAACACTTTGAAGTGATTATCGAGCTTCTTAGAGAAACAACAGGTTTTTCTAACCGCCCGACGCAGTCGGTGTCTAAGACGACAGTTATTACCTTCAATGCCTACCGTATGAGATTTACCAACTCGTTTGTGGTCAAATTTAAAGGCGGTTATAAAACTGTCCCAGTTATCCATGCTAATCGAGTCATAGCTGACTTTAAGCTGCTTGAGACGAGCTCTTAACTTCTTAGCCGTTTTTAGGTCACGTTTGCCCCAGACATAAGCGACAATCTCATTGGTAGCGCGGTCATAAGCATAAATAAGCCAAACTTTACGCTTCTTGCGATACACGTAAGTCC
>NZ_RRYX01000032.1:0-26809 GCF_014861375.1 Psychrobacter sp. FME5
CTTTGGGTTATTATAACCTCTTAGAAGCTGTCCAATTTTATTATGCCACTACATTATCTGGCTGCCGCTGATTTGAATTCTATACAGCCCCTATTGTTTTAAGCCTATCTCTTATATAAAGCTGGCGAAATGAGTAGGGATTATTGCATAAATTCGGTAGTTGTAACAAAAGATTTCATATCCTAGCCTTTGTAACCCAGACACTGATAAATACTTGCAAATCTTAACTTTCAAACCATCAAACACTGACAGAGTCTATGAAATGGTTTGTTACTATGTACTCATCGTTAGCGAACAAGGCGATAGAGCTATAAAGTCAATATAACTAATATAAATAGATAACTTGTTTGTCCAAACTTATTTTAAGGAGCTAACAATGAATACTCTACAAAAAACGTTATTCGCATTAGCAGCTGGTTCTCTATTAACGGTCAGTGCCCAAGCCGCTACTTCTTATAGTAATGGTTATACTGGACAGCCATACGTTGGTGTGAAGGTCGGTCAGTTTGATTTAGATATCGACAACGCTGATGACCCAACTGCTTACGGTGTATATGGCGGCTACAACTTTGATCCAAACTTCGGTATCGAAGCCGAATATGTAGGTTCAGATGATGCCGACTATAGAAATGGTGATCTTGATGCCAAGACTTATGGTGCCTACGGTACAGCCCGTTATCAGTTTCCAAATACAGGCCTATATGCCAAAGGTAAACTGGGTGTTGCCAAGACTAAGGTAGAAGGTGACTATACTGTTGGTCCGCTCAAAGTTTCAAACTCTGCCAGTGATACAGGTATTGCAGGTGGTGTTGGCCTCGGATACTCAGTGAACCCTAACTTTGGTGTCGAAGCTGAATACGCAATGATGGATAGTGATGTTGATGCCAAACTGATGACAGTTGGCGCTCATTTAAAATTCTAGACCTACATACCTTTAAGTTCCTATATTAAAGCGTATTGAACGAGCAAAAATGAGAAATGATTACTTAAGTATTATTTCTCACATTAAAAATCAAAAAATAAATCAAAAACATAACATTAGGTGAATACAATGAAAACTTTACAGAAAACTCTACTTGCATTAGCCGCTGGTTCTTTAGTGAGCATGGGTGCACAAGCAGCCGTATCTTATGGTAACGGTTACACCGGCCAACCATACGTTGGTGTTAAAGTTGGTCAGTTCAATTTAGATACTGATGGCGCTAGTGATCCGACTGCTTATGGTGTATACGGTGGTTATAACTTCGACCCTAACTTTGGTTTAGAAGCTGAGTATATTGGTTCAGATGACGCTGATTATTATAATGGTGACGTAGACGCTAAAACCTATGGTCTATATGGTACCTACCGTTATGGCTTTAATAACACGCCAGTATATGCCAAAGGTAAACTGGGTGTAGCACGTACTGAGATTGATGGTGATAGCAGAGTGCCAAATATCTCTGTATCAGACAAGAGCACAAGATTAGCAGGTGGTGTAGGTCTTGGTTATTCAGTAAATCCTAATTTCGGTGTCGAAGCTGAATACGATATCGTTGGTAGCGATGCAGACCTTTGGACTGTTGGTGCCAACCTTAAATTCTAATACTTTGAACGCTTAGTTCTTGGATTAGAAATTGCTTAAACAGTACTTACACAGTAATAAAAAAACGATCACTTAAAGTGGTCGTTTTTTTGTGCTTACACTTTTAAGAGTAGCTTTTTCATGCTTGGCTTTACTAGAATCGGCATGGCACTATCGCCAGTGGAATGTAATATCTATACATTACGTGCTATTAGTATGAGCTTTTCTTGCTCGCTGTACCTACGCAGATAGAGGCTGCAAAAAACTTATACCAGTAGCACACTAATACAGCTGTACTAATTTTATTGTTCATCAACTATATATTAATGATTTTTAAGACATTATTACTCTTAAAAATGTGCTACATTGAAAGTTAGAATGACAAAGATAGGGAATGTGCCGATGATAGAGACTCTCTGGATGATAGAACCTTGGCATTGGCTGGTATTGGGCTTTTTATTGCTGATTATCGAGATGTTTGTGCCCACCTTTGCTAGTCTTTGGTTTGGTGCCGCTGCCATCATCGTTGCTATACTTTCATGGTTATTGCCCATCTCTGTCTCTATTCAAATCATTGTTTGGCTAGTGCTCTCTGCTATATTTCTACTGGCGTGGTTTAAGTATATCAAACCGCTGTCTGTAGATCGTACTAAAGCAGGGTTGGGCGGCAGTGTTATCGTTGGTGAGACAGGTATGATTATCGTGCAGCCACAGGCCGATAGAGCAGGGACGGTGAGATTTAGTGTGCCTATTGTCGGTGCGGCTGAATGGATGTGCCGTACGCGAGGCGAGCAGGTGGCAGTGGGTGATCGGGTGATCGTGACGGATATCGTTGGTAACGAGCTAATCGTCAGTAGTATGAAGTCACAAGCAGCGATTAACACAGGCAGTAATTTATAAAGGTATGCTAATAGGGATAAGTTATGGAAAGCTTTAGTATTGTTATGATCGTTTTGATTGCACTGGTTGTGTTTACCGTGTTTAAAGGCGTTCGCATCGTGCCGCAAGGTTATAAATGGGTGGTGCAGCGCTTGGGTAAGTATAGCCAAACACTAGAACCCGGCCTAAACCTAATTATCCCTTATGTTGACGACGTGTCTTATAAAGTTACCACCAAAGATATTGTCCTCGATATTCCATCACAAGAAGTGATTACCCGAGACAACGTGGTTATCATTGCTAATGCTGTCGCTTATATTAATATCGTTCGTCCAGACAAGGCAGTGTACGGTATCGAGGATTATGAGTATGGTATTCGTAATTTGGTACAAACCTCATTACGTTCAATTATTGGTGAAATGGATCTTGATAGTGCACTATCGAGCCGTGACGAAATCAAAGCCAAGCTAAAACACGCGATTTCAGAAGATATCTCTGATTGGGGTATCACGCTTAAAACAGTAGAGATTCAAGATATTAATCCGTCTGATACGATGCAAACGGCGATGGAAGAACAAGCGGCGGCTGAACGTCAACGCCGTGCGACAGTGACACGCGCCGATGGTCAAAAACAAGCCGCTATCTTAGAGGCCGATGGTCGTCTAGAAGCCTCACGTCGCGATGCTGAAGCGCAAGTAGTGTTGGCTAAAGGTTCTGAAGAATCTATTCGTCTGATTACTGATGCGATGGGTACTGAAGAGATGCCGATTGTCTACTTACTGGGTGAGCAGTATATCAAAGCGATTCGGGAGCTGGCTGAATCTGACAACTCCAAAATGGTGGTGTTACCTGCTGATATTCTAAGCACAGTAAAAGGCATGGTAGGTGATAAGCTTAAAGTTTAATAATCAATGACTTAATAATCTAGGTGTTATACCTATTACAAGGTTCAATTTTAAAAATAGTCAGTTAGCGTCCAACGCGCTGGCTATTTTTTTGACTGTAAATTATTTAGCTCGTAATGAAAGTACAGATAAAAGGAAAATAACAATGCTTAAGCAAAACTCAAATAATATGCTGATGTCTATAACAGACTTCCCTCAAGGTAGCCCATTACCCTATACCGTACTGGATGCGACGCTCACCAATGCCGCTTATCCTGAGCAGAAATTGGAGATTCGAGGGGGTGGCTACGGCTCAGATGCAGCGGCTCATCCAACCAATGCCAATCAATTTTATGCACTCGCCGATCGTGGTCCCAATGCTGATTTTGATGGCGTTGCGGGTAAAGGTAAGCAGTTTTTAGTGCCAAACTATACACCGTCTATTGGGCTTTTTGAGTTACAAGCTGATGGCAAAATCACTAAAATAAAAGAAATCATACTAAAAGACAGCACCGGCAATCCCATCTCTGGGCTTCCGAATCCAAAAGCATTGGGCGGTACTAACGAAGTACCTTATGATGTTAATGGTCAGCCGATGACTATAAACCCAAGCTTACCTTTTGATACTGTGACCAACCCTATTAAAACCGATATCAATGGTTTGGATCCAGAAGGACTTACCGCGCTCACAGACGGCAGTTTTTGGATCAGTGATGAATATGGGCCACATCTCGTTCATTATGATGCCGAAGGGATAGAGGTCGAGCGTATCAATCCTTTTGCTAATGATGAGCGTAATAATGTGATGGTTGATGGTAAGCCAGTTTTATTACCAGCAGAGTTTACCAAGCGTCGCACCAATCGCGGGATGGAAGCATTAACAGTCACACCTGATCAGACGACCCTAGTAGGTATTATGGAGTCTTCCATGGACAATCCTGATCAATCGGGACGTCTGTCTAATTTGACCCGCATGGTGACGGTTAACTTAGTTTCAGGTCAGATAAAACAATACTTATATCGTCTGGATGCAGCACAGCATGTGGCATCAGGTATCGTTGCTATTAATGAGCATGAGTTTTATTTGATTGAACATGATCGCAAGTTTCCGCTACAAGACAAATCAGCCCAAAAGCTAATTTACAAAGTTGATACCTCACAGGCAACGGATATTGAAACTATTTTAGATAATAAAAGTGTCGAGCAGGACGAGATCGTCGGCTTGACTATCGAAGGACAAACACTAGAGCAGCTTATTGCCACAGACGAAAAAAACTGGCAAGCACTTGAAGAGATGGCTATTAAGCCTGTTAGCAAGACCTTGGTCGTTGATGTTCTGGCTACGATAGATTATCCGCATGATAAGCTTGAAGGCTTATGGTTGCGTCAAGATGGTTCGTTAGGTTTATTGAATGATGATGATTTTTCGATAACAGATACGGAGATAGCCAACCCAAAAAGCCTTGTTGAACACAAATATCTTGATAAGGAAAAGACTATCATAGATGCCAATCGTCTTTATATCGTCATGCCTACCGAGTAGAGCAGGCTGCTTTATACAGATAACTATAGCCAGTTCGAAATAAAATCGATACGTTAATAGCCACGTGCTACTGGTATAAGTTTTTCTTGCTTGCTGTTCGCAAGGGTGACAGAGGCTGCAAAAAATTTACTCCAGCAGCACTGTATCGGTTTTAAAGTGAATCAGCTACATCTTTATCACAGACCATAAAAAAGACCTCGATCGAGGTCTTTTTTATGGTTAATAATCAGCTTAAAAACACCTCACTTAAATAACTTTTGAAAAGCGGTTTTTATGTTTCTTCTCAAGATATTCATCGAATACCATCGCCACGTTGCGACCTAATAAGCGACCTTTTGGCAGTACGCGAATACCGGCAGCGTCCATGTCAATCAAGCGGTCGTCTTGCATCTGACCAAGCTGTTGGATCTCATCAATAAAATAGGTAATGGCATCGATACCAAATTTCTGATTGACGTCTCTAAAGTCGATATAGTCGTGGCATAACAAGTTCATAATCACATATTCGCGTAAGCGATCTTTAATGGATGTTTTAATCACTTTGACCGCTGGCATTACCGCAGGATTGCTGCGTGCAGCATCGATGTTGTCTTTATAAACCTGTAGATCGGTATGATTTTGTAAGATATAGCTGTTATTGGCATTAGCAATTTGACTGATTGAAGACACGCCAAAACCCAGTAAGTCGCAATCGCCCATGATGGTATAGCCTTGGAAGTTACGATGTAATTTGCCTTCACGCTGGGCGACGGCAAGCTCATCATCAGGTTTGGCAAAATGGTCGATACCAATGTACTGATAACCGGCTTCGGTTAAGGTGTTGATAGTATTACCAAGCATTGCGAGCTTGGAGGCTGGCGTCGGTAGGTCGGCTTCTTTGATTTGTCGTTGAGATTTAAAGCGCTCAGGCAAATGGGCATAATTAAAGACCGATAAGCGATCCGGTGACATCTCGATAATACGCTGGACGGTTTTATCTAAGGTTGTTGGCGTTTGATGCGGTAAACCATAAATCAAATCGACGTTGATAGAGCGAAACCCTAACGCGCGCGACTCTTTTAATACATTTTCAATTAACTCTGCCGAATGTACGCGGTTGACTGCGATTTGTACCGTTTCATCTAAGTCTTGCACGCCCAAACTGACGCGATTAAAACCCAGGTTGCGCAGCACTTGTAGCGTCTCGCCACTGAGCTCGCGTGGGTCGATCTCGATAGAATAGTCACCTTGGTCATCGGGCAAAAACTCAAATTGAGTTTGCAAAAACTCCCAAAGCTGTATTAACTCATTATCTTGTAAAAAAGTCGGTGTACCACCGCCGAAATGCAGTTGTTTCACCAGTGGTTTTTTGCCGTTTTCGGTTGTGCCTAATAAGCTACGTTTGTGCTTAATTTCAGCAATGAGGTACTCTAAGTAATCGCCTGCATCGCTGTTCTTTTTAGTAATGATTTTATTACAAGCGCAGTAATAGCAAAGGTGACGACAAAAGGGAATATGAAAATAGAGCGATAGCGGGGCATGGGCTTCACGCTCTCGAAGGATTTTGGTCTCAAGCCCTTCTGGCATCGGTGAGAATTCTAAAGCGGTTGGATAAGAGGTATAGCGAGGCCCTGAACGATTGTATTTATTAATAATATCTTCATCGAATGCGGGTAGCTGCTTGGTAGTAATGCTGCCGCGAGTACTGGCATATGGATTGTCTGGCTGCATGACAGGGCGGGTGGTGGTGGGTTGCTCTCCCGCACGATTATAGGGTTGTTGGGTGCTTTGTTCTGACTGGTTTGTCATGCGATATTCCTCGTTTTAACTGTATAAATCGCCATATTTACGTATTCGGTGTGTGGCTATTTTGAGTCAACTAATGGCCTTGCTGGTAGCGATTTAATATAAGTCATTTTAAGATTAACTGCTTTACTAAGCATTAAATAGTCTAAATATGAATGCTTAAATAGGTAATGGGTAGTATAACGAATCATTGATAATAGTGACATGGATAGAGAGTTTTTGTATATACCCATAAAGTTGTATGGGTAGGTAATAAAAAAAGACCTCAGGATTGCCCTAAAGTCTTTCTTACTGTTTTTATAAATTCTGCTCTTTTTATTCTGTTAATTGAACTTTATTACCAACCGCTTGGTTGCTAATCTCAGTAGCACTAAACGGCAAGCGAATCCAGTCTTTGGCTGAGTAGCGGCGCGTTTGATCACGATGATAAGGACGCGTGCTGTCCTCTGCTTGCGAATAGGCGAGCAATGCTTCTACGACGGGTCCATTAGCATCAAAAGTGACCGACTGCATATAAGTTGGGCCATTATTAATCACGTAATTGCCATCAGCGTTGGGACCAGGACCTCTTGCCACATTGAATACCCCTTCGCTTCCTTGACCACCATGCATAGGAATGCGTTCGTTGTCCTTACCTGCGTCTATAACGTATTGAACACTTCCTAAAGTTGCATCAAATGCGATACCTTTATCTTGGAAGTATTTAATCGAATCACCCAAAGCTGTTCGTGTAGTTGCGTTGATAATGAGATCGCGAGGCGTATTGACTGGATCATTGACGTCAAAACGTACACTAAATAGCTTTTTATCATCAATGGTTTCTTCAAAATCAATATTATTCCAAAACTCTCTAAAGACGTGTGCCCCTTTGCTATCGAGATTATTACGACGATCCCAATTGCTCAGCACATCACAAGCTTGAGTGGCATCGATAGTGCCACTATCAGTCAACGGCAGCATTGGGTCAGCGCTACAATCAGCCAATACATCATCTAGCACCAACTCAGCGACGTAGCTGCGGTTGCCATAGACGACTTCTTGCAGGTTTTTTAGGTTAAAGGTAGTGCCACCAAGACCATCTGAGTTATCGAGTCTGTCTAATACCTGTTGAAACGCCATACGAGTGCGCATCAGTAATGGTACGCCATCGACAGGACTTTCTTCGAGGAAAGGTGTCAAGTTACGACGCAGTAGCGGTGAAAATCCAGTCAATGGTGCGTCTAAGTTACTCAGCCAATAACTGTCATTGGAGTTGATCGCATAATCATCACGAATCAAGAACGGCAGATTTGAGCGACCAAAAATACCGGCTTGTGGCGAGTCAGCGTCATTGCCCCATTCGCAATCAGCGCTATTGCCCTTTAATGCTGGGAAGCCAAAGCCCACGATGGCTTTTAAGTATAACTCTCCCTCTGTACAACTATTTAACTGCTCTTTGGTCACGTGCGGTACGGTTGAGATGTCCGCATAAAGGGCTTTACCGTAACGGTCAGTGGCGATGGTGTTGACAAACCCTAGACCAACCTGATCTTGCATTCTATCAACCAAGTCCTCGACACTACTGGCTTGGTTCATGCTGCGCCACTGATTCAGTGAGCGTGCATTTTCTGCCGCGGCATCACGGATAGTAAAGGCGATATTATTAGCCCCCCAAACTGGTAGTAAACCGTTAACCTTATTGATTGCTAACATAGGCCCAAAGTGTGAGGAATAAACAGGTTGAACGAGGGTTTGATCGTCTGGTAGCTGAATGGTCACTTCATCCTTGCGGATATCACGCTGTTCTACGACGCCATCACTATTGGTATAGTTGTACTTCATAGGATTGCCATTCACTAGCTCAAGCTGATAAAGCGTGAAGCGTTTGGCAGTAGAAACGGTGTGGCTCCAAGCAACATCTTTATTGAAACCAATATTCGGGAAAGGCTGACCTTGTTGAGCTGCACCCATTACGTCAAGCTCACCGGGCATGGTTAAGTGAAACTCGTAAAAACGTTGGATACCATTCCATGGTTCATGTGGATTGCCGTATAAAACTCCGCTATCGGTGCCCGTCGTTTCGCTACCAAGTGCGTAGGCGTTACTGCCGCCATCCAATACATTGATGGTGGTCATATCAAAATCAAAGCCTGAGGCTAAATCGGCTGTGTCTGCAGCGGTAGATGAAGAGGTCGATACCGAGTTCGATGCCGAATCTGGGCCAATAGAACGCATTCTGCTATTGTCCATGCTTCTACTGCCCATTCTACTACTATCAACAGTCACATCCTGTGATGGAGGTGCCGCCGCAACGATGGGTCCCACAAAGTTTGAGAGGCCACCGCGTAAGTTTGCTTTGGCATAAAGCGCCAGTAGATCATTGGTTCCGATTTCTTTTACCCATTCGGCGCCAGCGCAGTCAGGATCGATATTATCAACCCCTTTATCGCGTAGATAGCGACTATAACCAGCGGCGTAACCTGCGACTGCATCAAGGACTTCTGGCTCTTGTGCATCTAGGAACTGCGCGCGTTTTTCTGGTGAATTATACCAAGTATAAAAAACATCGCTGGCCACATCGCCTTTTTCGCCTAAATAAAGCATGCTCTGACCGTTAGCAACCACAATCTCACGGGCCAGTGAGCAGATATTGTCTTCAGCGAAAGAATAACCAACGCCGTAGCCTAGTCCTTTATAATCTTTGGCAGTAATGTGGGGTATACCGAACTCTGTGCGTTGAATGTCGACCTCGTAGGTCGCTGAAGGGGTAGTGATGTCATCATCATTATTAAAGCTGCTGTCACTATCTGAACATCCCGATAATGCTAATGAAACAGCTACGGTGAGTAGCGTGAGTGAAGGCACACGCTGATTAAGCACTTTTATACTCATAAACCTATCCGTCCATGGTTGAAAGGTATTATATAAAACGGTGGCAAAAATCAGCCATCATTGCTTTATGTGAACAATAAAATCCTTTTATTGTTAATACTTTTGCTAGCTTTGGGTCTCGCCTATCGAAGATAGGTTTTCCAGAGTCATTAGATAAGACTGAGGACGCGCCCTAAGCACGAAAGTATCTATTATTTATCATATAACAATGAAGGGCGCTTATGCTAGTAAATAATAGATAATAAAACACGACATTTGCGCGCTTATAAAGAATGCTTTATGATTGAAAATTGCCTATATTGCTTTTATTAACAGGAACTACGGATGTCGTTTGCTCAAGTATATACCCGCTCAGTTGTCGGACTGCACGCACCCAAGGTGATTATTGAAGTGCATTTGTCGCAAGGCTTACCAGCGTTGACTATTGTTGGTTTGCCCGAGGCTGCGGTACGCGAGAGCAAGGATAGGGTACGCTCAGCGCTGCTTAATTCAGGGTTTCAGTTTCCCAATCGACGCCTAACGATTAATTTAGCCCCTGCTGATTTGCCTAAAGATGGTGCGCGCCTTGATTTGCCCATTGCCATCGGTATTTTGGCGGCCAGTGATCAATTGGATCCAGAAGTGTTAGCAGGCTTTGAGTTTATCGGTGAGTTGGCGCTCAATGGCGATCTAAGGCAAGTGAGCGGGAGTTTGGCGGTAGCACGGGCAATGAAAGCTGAAGTACTAGCATCGAAAACATTGGAGGTGTTAGAGGCTAGTGAGTCGGAGTCAAGTGAAGGTCAGCAGTTGTCACCGACCATCCAGCCACGGCCCAAACCGCAGTTAATAGTGCCGATGGATAATGGTGCTGAAGCTAGCCGTGTCGAGGGCGTAGAGATATTGGCGGCGGATAGTCTAAAAGCGGTTTGTGATCATTTGCAATCGCTCACAGATGCTAGCCTTGTAGAGAAGCATTTAGAGATAGTACAGCCTAGTCCTGCCCCGCAGCAGGTTGGTTATCAAGTGGACTTGGCGGATGTAAAAGGACAGCATCATGCTAGGCGCGCGTTAGAGATTGCCGCGGCTGGCGGGCATTCGTTATTGTTTACTGGGCCCCCAGGTTCGGGTAAGACCTTAATGGCCTCTCGTCTACCGACTATCTTGCCAGATTTGAGTGCTGAGGACGCATTAGAGGTTGCCAGTACCTATTCAGTTGCCGACAGTGATTATGATTATGGTACGCGGCCATTCAGGCAAGTTCACCATACTATATCTGCGGTGGCGTTGGTCGGTGGGGGTTGTCAATTCCAACAATTGATGTCAAATTCCAAGAATAGATGTCAAAATTCAATATTTAACCCTACTTATTTCCTAAAAATACTCCTTAAAAAAATAGCTGACTCGCTACCTAGTTTACATAAATTAGGGGTGAATTATGTTTGATACATTATTCGAGAATAACGGTAAAAAAGTTAAGTATATGGGTATGGTGGATATCCAAAGCTACTTTAAGGTATGTTTAGGTAGATTCTATAAGCCAAAGACTGAGTATATTGTTTTATGGTATGGGCAAATATACTATCATCGTGGACTTAGATCAGTTCAAGTGTACTTCTTAGACTCTAGTACAAATAAACAGGTAGTGGTCGGAGTATCGATCAAGTCAATCTTGAAGTTGCCTATAGGGTCTATTTGGGTAGGTGGGAGGTGTGAAGAAAAGTACGAATTTGAAACCTTATATACCACCTTAGATGCGTATGACAATGAAAAATATAAGCGTCCAAATCTTGCATATACTAATCATTTTGGCATTTCAAAAGATAAAGATGAATATATCCTCAAGCCTGATAGCTATCCAGTTGATGACATCAAAACAGACTCTAACACTAATCTTGTTGTACAGACAGATACTGTCAAAATAATCATTCCATCAGTGTTGTTCTTTGTTGCACACTACGGGGTGTCAAAAGAAATCAATAAAGTTCTTATTAGTTGGCATAAGCAGGAAGTCGAAGAAAGGTTAAATATAAATGATAACTGCGGTGATCTTATCACTATACCTGATCGATGTGTGATTGCCGACGCTGTATTCCTATACTATCTAAAAACAAACAACCATACTAAAGGAGTGGTTTGGAGTCTCAATAAGAGAATGCTTAATAATAATAAGCAGTACCACTCCCTAAAGGCTGAACCTTATCACAAGCAAGAGCTTCAACTTAAGATAGTTGGTTTGAGAATCAATGATCAGACTATGCTTTGTACTGAAATTTTAGGTATCTCTATGCCGCAAGGGGATGCAATAGAGTATAGGATAGACAAACCTAATTCTGCTACATACGGTGATGGTACTGATCCTCAAACTTTAAAATTTCGAGCAATCTATAACACTATTGAGTCTGATGAGATAATACTGGAAGCTGAAAGAGATGCTAACAATGTCACCACTGCTGTAGTAAGGCATAGAGTAGAGCAGATAGGTCTTATACGAAAGCTTGTAAAGTATAAGAATTTAGCCTTGAACGAGGCCATAGATAGCTGTAACTCAAAGATTATACGATTACCTCAAAACACTCCTGATGCTTTTGCAGATGGAGAGAATGGTAATGCTAATGGTGATATTGGCAGAGTGCAAGTTTTAGCAGATATCGGTGCAATGCCCTCCATAAAGAATAACTTTGAACGCATATTACGCTATGCTCAAAATCTTAAGGTCACTTTAGCTTATGCTCCTGTAGTCATAGACTGCGTAAACCTTGCTCACGATGATATATTTATTGGCGAAATAGTGCGTGGTATGCGCAGGAGAAAAAACGACTCTGATGTGAAAGTGGTGTTCGTCATGCGCCTGATTACTAAACTGGGAGTTTTTTATCTATTTGATTGTAAGAAAATAGGTAGCCAAACTAGCGGTGTTGTTATAAGAGTGAAAGAACAGAATGCTTTTACAGAAGAATCTATAAGACAAGTCTTGGGTCAGTTATTTAGTGGTAATGGTCGTCTGTCCGATGTAAATGCAATATCTGAATTTGGCATTGTTAGATACTTTAAACATACTAACGGTGATGATATTAATTGGGTTAAGCAAGCGATAGGTAATTGCCTAAAGAAAAAATGATTTTGGATATTTATAGAATAAGAATCCAATACAATATACCTGCTAGAAAAGCACTCTTATGAATAAACCAACATTATATTTAGCTTTATTGGTATTAGTATCTGCCTGTAAGCCTATACCTCAAGAGTATGATGAATACTACGGTGCAGGCTATATCGGTGCGGATGAGGTATTGTGGGGATTTGAGTATACTACACCTTATCCATTAACTGTGCCTTATGGTGAAATATCATGTAGCAATCATCCAGTCTTAGGCCGTGAAGTATGGTTTTCTCCAAAGGGTTATGCAGACGAGAAGTACATACCAACACCGTTGAACCAAGTGGCAGCTAACTCTTTGCAGAGTAGTGGTATGCGCTCAGATGTACCGTATAGCGTTAAAGATGGTGCTGATCTTACAACAGCTATACAGGTTGGTTTAAAGCTGTGTAATGAGCAGCTACAAAGCTTAGATAGTAAAAGTTTATTCTGACACTCAACCGAAATGGATAATCTATTTTATTAAATTATCAGCTATGACATTTTTAGCTTCAAGCCTTATCGAGACAAGTTTTAAAAGCCCATCATAGATTCTGTCTTGCAAATGAGGTATGCCAAAAGATTCTAGTACCACCTTATCAAAAGCAATTCTATCCTCTTCTTCAAGCTCTTCATCTATGTTATGAATAATTCTCGAATTTGCTAAAAGTGGTTTGAAAGCTTCTTTAATCGCCTCTTTTTTAGTATTATCTAGCTTTGCTGGGTCTAACATAAGCATAGATTTGAAACTACTAGCTTTAAGATCTAGCGCTCCTAACCCTCTTCCAAATCCAGAAGATTCTATTAAGAAGTACGCTAATGCTGTATTTAAAAGTGCGTGAAGAAGGTCAGTATCTTGATCTTCTTTTACTCTCAAACAAATCAGCCTTTGATTTACAATCGAAGACTCTTGTATCTTTGCGACAAAAAAACGCTTTTCTGGGTTCATAGTTACAACTAGATCAGCTTTGGTTTTTGCGCCAAAGTCATACCAAAGTAAACCTTTTTTTATAGCAAGCGATTCAACTAAAGGCACACCAGAATTATTGCTAGCATTTTTAAATTTTTGAATCCAACTGTATGCTCCCATTTTACCTTGAGCGATCAGCTCATTCTCTGATAGAGAACAACAAAATGCCTGTCTTTCGTACTCAGGGGATACTAGATACGTTTTAATACCTTTTGAGTTCAACAGTACAGGTTCAAGAAACTCACTCTCAATATCTTCATTTGATGACGGATAAAACAGAGCATCCCACCCTCTGCGGTTGCCTCTTGAGCTATTAATGAGACTAGAAGTCTTTATTAGTGGCACTTCTGTTAACCAATCACAATCGATAAACTGAGAGCTTAAGCCCACGCCTAATTTAACAAACTTAAATAAATCATTGATACTAACAGTTCTAACGTCTAAAGACTCGCTACTGTCAACTGTTCCAACTGTAATTAAGGATGAAAGAGTTGATAAGTAATCATCGTCCTCTAGATCAGCCAAAGGTCTTTTTAATGTGACAAAATTTATGTCATCTAAAGACTTATCGTTTTCGGCTCTTTTCTCAAGAATTAATATGTTGGTTACAACCTCACTGTTACTAAACCATCTACCAACCCCTGATGTTACGACAGTTCTTAGATGATAGTGACCAATGATTTGACATAAGAAACCAATACCCCATTCTGTACCAAGCCATGAGTTTGAAATTACAATACCTAAGCATCCACCTTCCTTAAGTAAAGGTAATACATGAAATGGTATATAGGCATATATATCAGATTTTTTATTGAAAGGCTTAAAATCATCTGCGCTGATGAAATCGTACTTATTAGGTAGACTATCTGATATTGCCTCTATTGAGTCCTCGAAGTTCTTTCGTCCGTCTTGAGAAATAAAAGGTAGATTGCTTAGGATTACATCAAAAACACCTAGCTCTTCTTTGAACTCCACACCAGTTTTAGGGTCTTTGAACGTTACACTAGAAGTAGGTTGTAGAGAAAATACATCGGCATTAAATACTTTTATTGGTAAATCCATGCCATTAGGTTTAGCAAGGGCAAATGTGGTCATTTGGTTTGCATGGAAATCCAAGTCACTCGCGTAAACGTCTCTACTTACTTCTGTTGGTGAACATACCTTAAGTTTAGCTTCAAGCGCAGCTCTTATGATCGTTCCTGATCCTGAGCAAAAATCTGCAACCCTATCTTCTTTGACATTATTTATTGACAATTCAACCAATAACCTCGCTAAAGGTCTAGGAGTGGTGTATTGGCCTCTTAGTTTACGTGAACTAATACTAACAGTATCTTCTAAGATGCTAGATAGCTGCTTTTGATCTATCTCTCCAATTTTCAAATCGTTCAATAACTTATTTAGCTCTAAAAAGTGACCCCAAATAGAACTAGGTACTAAATCCATAGCTAGGCTTTGTGAGAATATAGTCCAAAAATTACACTTGTCCGATATTTCCTTAAATATATCTAAAGCTTCATCAACTGTTGTAGAGCTATTGATTGTTTTTAGAAGGTTTCTAGCAGGACTACTTGTAGAGCTTAATATATGTGCAAACAAAAATTTGCCCAGCCAATTTGATAGAACTGCTCTTGATAAAGTATCTGTTTTATTTTGTCCTTTGCTTTTATTGTATTCTTGACCATTTTCGTCTAGCCATAAAGTGACTTGGGCTTTAAAACGCTTGTCGGTCTTAACTTTTTCGTTAATAGCATCCGTTAAAAGCTTGGTATTCTGGAGTATTATCGATGTTACACCGCCGCTACGATAAGCTTCAATGAACGATCTGCCCTCTATAGAGCCATCATCTAAATAATCATTAACCGTATCTATTATGCTATTGGAGACCATCTTCCATCTTTCAGGATTCTCTTTTACCTGTTCTCTGGTTTTTATATCTACGAGATCATCCCAGACTTTAGAAAGCTCAAATTTATCAGTCTCTTTATTTAAAATGTACAAGTGAGCGCTTTTTACATTCCACAAAACAATACTATTAAGACCAAGTATTACTGCCTTTTTAATTGCATTTTCTAAAAACTCTGAGTCATTAATAGGTGTGTCGGGCATCTTAAGCTCCCAACCTTGTAGTATTTTTGCAGAACCACTATCACCAAAGAGTAAGACATCAGGGAACAAACTACTACCATCTTTGACAATTGAGTTTTCACCACCAGCTTCTTTTATAGGTCGGTCAATTGTGCCAACGTATGCCTTGATGTGAGCGATTAAATCTATTGCCCAAGAGCGCTCATTGTAGTTAGTCTTATAGTCCATTCTATTGCCTTAAATAATTTGGTGTCGCTAGTCAAACAAAGGGTCTACCATAAAGACGCCTTTTTTTCTAAGTTGATCGTTTTTGGCGTTAGGCTGTAGAAATGATAGTAAGGCAGGAAGTTCATCCTTTGATTCAAAAGTAGCTTCAACTTCTTTTAACCTTTGTTTAGCTACTTCTATATAATCTATTTTCTCTTTTTTAAATAGATGAACATCGTCATTTCTTTCAATACCAATAAATCGTCTTTGTTCCATAGCGGCTGCCACCAAGTAAGAACCGCTACCAAAACAGTTGTCCAGAACTATATCACCTTTTTTGGTAAATGTACGGATTAAGTAACGTCCTAAAGCTACAGGTTTTTGTGTAGGATGCCAGACTCTCCCTCCTTTCTCGCTTTCAGAGGTTTTGCAATAGATAGTATCTGTAGGATAGCGCTCACCTGCACTTTTGACATGAACAGGTTTAAAATCTCCATAGCTACCTGTGTACTGATCTTTTCTTACTCCCTTATCGTAAGATTCTGCTGGAAACATCATGGGAGAATAGTCAGGCTGCTTCTTATAGAAAACACATATATCTTCATGTTGTCTTAGAGGTTGTTTTTTAGCATTTAAAAAATTAGTAGACTTACTCTTGACCCATACTAACTTGTACTTAAACATCTGCTCGTTGCTCATGATGAGCTTAGCTGTAAATATGCCTTGAGAGTTCAGAACAATAGCGCCTTTAGGTTTTATTATTCTATTGTACTCAGCCCACAATAAATCTAGAGGAATCACGCTATCCCATTTATTTTGAGTAGTGCCATAAGGTAGGTCACAAAGTATCATGTCAACAGAGGCGTCAGGTATATTCTTCATGATATCTAGACAGTCTCCTTGATGTATTTCTCCACCTAAATATTTCATAAAAATGCGCCCCGAAAAACATTAAAACTGTTGGATTTTCTCATAATCAATATATCTAAACAATAATTACTTGAACGATGGCCTATATATGCGACAACTGTTGTCGCTAGTTTCTTACGCTTGGTACTATGTATAGACATTAGAAAGAACCTGTTTTGAAATTTGGTAAAGAGTATTGTTTGCCGCAATAATCTAGCGTTATCATGTCGTTGTTACCTGATAGTTGAGTTTTTGAGTTTTTTAGCGAACTTAAGCTAACTTTAATTCCGTGAAAATACATCATGCTAAGCTGAAACCACTGTAATTCATTGTCTTTTGACAACATCTTATTTTCATTAATAAACTTAATGATTTGTTTTTCAAGCTGATTGCGATTAGCTTTTAAGATCACATCTTTAGAAGGTTTTTCACAGACTAGACTTGACCCACATTTTTTATTCAAAAACATTACGAAACCGTAGAGCGCATTACGTTGACCTTGCTTAACCAGCAAATACCCGTCTATTTGTTCCTGAATTGGAATATTTGAGCCTTCAAGTTTAAACTGAGTACATAGGTCTATTGCAGGCTGCAAGGCTAACCTGACTGATTTAAGCGAGGTTTTACCCAAAAGCAGTTTCTGCTCTAAATAATTGTGATAGTCATTAATACAGTAAGGCGCTTTATCATCAAACTTAGCCAGTAAATTAACGATACGCTCTTCCTCGGCAATCTGACTTTTAACATCAGGATTTACCACAATTTGCTTGGTTTTAATCAGCCATCGTAGCGCTGTTAGATACTCACGTAGGCCGTTAGGCTTGAACTCTTGTACCAATGACTCATAATTCGGTATCTTGCCCCATAGCTCATCACAGCGAACAAAGAAATCGATATAATTATTATGTTTAAGGGCAGCAGTCTTGCTATCAAGCTCGGCCTCAAACCATATTGTGAAAGAAGTATAAGCTTGTCTCATCACACCCTCGGTCAAGAGGTAAGTATTAATCTCGGCCTCATGCTTAAGTCTTTGTGACCAGTAACAGTCTCCACATCGCTTACCCATACCAGCAGGCATAGGTTTATGGCAAGTCTCGCAGGGTATCTCACCGAACTCATGGCATTTTTGACATATTTTGCCTTGTTCACTCTCTACAAGCTCCCTATACCTACCACACAAAGAGCAGCTTTGCATAAAGTGACTTTGATAGCAGCGTGTGCATATTGCGTGATCGTGAGATAGCTTTGAGTATCGACTGATATTCCTTTTAAATTCACCGCACTCAAAACACTCTTTCTTGGTCTTAAAATAGTATTGATAACAGGTTTGGCACACGCGCCCGTATTCAGTATTAGCGCCATCTTTAACCGCCTCGCCGCCACAGCGAGTACAAGGCTGACTCATACGACAAGCTCTACAGACAGCAAAATCTTCTTTTTTGTGCAGACGATTTATCTCACCACATTTATTGCAAGGCTTCTTAATAAACCATATCCGATAGCAATTAGCACAATAAGTCTCACCTTTATAGCGCCTCTTGATCTCAACATCTTTATTGGCACAGGAATCACATCGATGCTTAGCTTTCTTTATGTTTATCATAGCTCTCCCTCATTTGCATCTTGCGCTTAAGCCTATTCCATGAAACCATTACTACTTTAGGTGAGGCAGGCTGTATATTCTCCGACTGCGCTTCGTAACTGCGCGTAGGCACTCTATGGAGCTGATTATAAACTGCACTAAAAGCCTTAGGGATAACTGTACTTTTTGACCATTGAAAGCTATTTTGAGTAATGTTAAAAGCTAGGCAGACCACGATCCAATCATCAGCATCTATCTGTAATAAGTGATAGGCGCATTCAAGTAGTGCCACTCTCTCATTAACAGGCAAGAAATCAAACCTAAGCGCTGTTTTAGGTAAGGATAGGGTATTGGTATCAATCCCTAATGCAGTGATAAGCTTGCCAAACATATAGTTAGGGTTTTTAAGGCCTTTCCTAACCAAATTGATTAGAAACAACAGGTACTCAAACCATTGATTCATACTAACAACTTGCCCCAAAATAACGCCTTGCTTACTGTAATAAGCCTTATCCGCAAGCTGTTGAAAATCATCAATTGCCTCGCTAGGCGATATATCCGATATAGCTTGATCTAACTTGCCAAAACAGGAATGACAGCGATTGATAAACCTCTGTTCTGGACTCAAAAGTTGTGGCTGATAGGGGTGGTTGCAGTGCCCACAATCCACTTGCAAGAAGCTCTTATGCTTAGTGCAGCAGACAGACCATGTGAAGCGCCACTGCAACTTAAGATAAGCCTCTTTGTCATTGCTCATACAATCAGGGCAATAAGGATAACCTATCAATGAATAGCGGTTGCGTTTTGATAAAGGCGCTGTCCATAGCATCGGTGTCTTTTTATCTGATTTAACTGATGTATTGTTCAAAAAATCAATGAGTATCAAATTGTCGAAAGCATCACCGTTATCATCCGTTAATACTGCTATGTCATAGGTAATTTGCTCATCGATATTATCAAAACCCTTATCAACGTCATAAGTCCATATACGATACTGAGGCCAATAGTAGTAGGTAAAGGTTAATGGGCTACAGCCATGCTTAAGCGCAGCGCGTACCAGCCAAGACGTTAAGCTCTCACCGTATAGAAAAGGTGTGGCAAAAGTTAGTGGTTTTACCCAATAATTTTGCGTAGCCCTTTGGTTGGTTTTAAACACGACTTACCCCTAATATTCTCAACAGTAATTTCTTCTTCACCTGATTCGATAGCACTAATAGCACAATCATTAATTAAGCGCTTAACATCGCCAAGGTTGCCTGTGCTAATGCTATAAATTAAATTAACTTTTTCAGTTTCAATAAGATTAGAAGGTTTTTTGAGTGGTAAAATCTTCTCAAAACTACCAACTAAACGTTTAAACTCTTTATCGTTTGACCACAAATAAAGTTCAGCAACATCGAAACGACTCGCGTGTTGTGGGTCAGTGTGTAAGATACGAATAGCGTCTTTAGTGCCACATAGAACAATAGGTATAAGCAACTCATTGCATAGAAACTTGATCACATTCATGATTGCTCTTTGCTGTCTAGCTGTACCTGTGAGCATTGAATGTACTTCATCAATGATCAATATTTTGACGTTGGTATGCCTAAACGCATTAACAACTTGGTATCTTAATTTACTGGCAGCATCGGTTGGTCTGTACGGCAGCATAAACGCTTCAATAATAGAGATATACAAATCTTTTTCACTGGCAGTAGGTGGCGCTTGAATCTTAACTACAGGTATTACTAATGTCTCATCAACCGTATAATTTTCTCCAAACTTGTCATAAAAGCGGTTTATGATTGTCGTTTTGCCATTATTGGAATCGCCAATAAGTAGCAAGCTTGGCATACGATGTTGCTTTACATGATTCATCAGCCCTTGCATAACACCAATAACCTGATTAGCAGTGTTGTAACCTATCCATCGTGGAGAACGGATAAATTCGATTCTTTCTTTATCGGGTAAATAAGCAATATGCCTAAACTTCTCATGAATATGGGTATATAAAGATTCGCTCATCAGTCAATATCCTCAAAATATAAGCCATCATTATTGTCATCAGACTCATCAAGGCTGACCTCTACTGCCTTTTTGCTTAAAAGCCTAGTCGATTCAGGCAATGTGTTTAATATATCCACCTCTTGTTCCTCATCTGATCTCAAATTGTCATACATTACCTGAGATTTAGTATGAGATTTTTTGCGTTGCTCACTTCTAAGCGCTTTCTTAGTCGCGCTTTTAGACTCTTCAACTAGAGTTTGCATATCTTGCAATGCTTGATATATTAGCGCCTCATTAACCGTTCCTGACTCCTGCTTAACCTGCTTATAAACTCTTCTGTACTCCCACATACTAATTGGTGGCAGCACTTGATTTGCTAGCGGTACAGGAAAATATTGTAGTAACTTAGGGTCATAAAACCATATTCTAGTAATATCTCTTGGGTCTTGTCTAAAGATAAACTTAGTTTTATTACCATTATCATCAGTGTGATTAATGAAGTTATTTAAGCAAGGATCGTAATATTGTAAGCCATCTATTGTTGCCCCGTTTCTTTGAATAGTGCGTAGAGTACTGGGCATAAAATCTAATACTAGTGTATGACGGTCTGATGGGATTGGTGGTAATCCAATACCTCTTTCAAACTCATCCCCAAATATGCCTATTCGCCATTGCTCTTTAGGGCTGCGCTCAATACCTGAGTGTATGCTTTCGTGATAGTCCATCGTGATATAGGTCAAAAACCATTTTTCAAACTCATGCAAGGTTAAACTGGCATGTTTTTCAGAATTGTATTCGTCCTTTTCTTTAATGTTAGAGAAAGTGGTGCCAGGCAATTCATGTACTCGTTTCATTATAGTGCCAATCAATCGTTCAATATGACCACCGTACTCAGGTCTTGCTACTGGCCTAAATTCAAGATTAATACCGTGAAAGGCACAAGACTTTTGCAAGCTTTCAGCCCTAAAATCAGAGCCATTATCGACATGGATTTTTTTTGGCATACCGAAGACATCCCATTTCACATCGGATAACCCAAACTCAAGCAACAACTCATCTTTTGGTAAGATACTTCGTGAGATGCACATGCTAACCGAAGTAACCGACGGTGCATCTAGTGATATGTAATAGCCTGTGACCATGCGGCTATAGACATCAATAGCCACTGTAATAAACGGTCTACCAATAGGCTTTCTATGCTTATCATCAACCAATATCAAATCTACTGGCGTATGGTCTATCTGAATGACACTAAGAGGGTGGTTGGCGTCAGGAAATTGCCCAGCTTTAGGGGTAAATTTTTGTTTTGCACGTTTTCTTTGACCACGACCGCGCAACAAGTCTTTCTCTTTAATTTCTTTGATACGGTTACGGATAGTGTTCTTATTAGGCTTCTCAATACCCTCTGAATAACAACGCCTATGAATCTCTCTGATAGTGGCTTGTGCATTAGGTCTTTGAACAGTAAGGTAAAAATCATTAATGACATCGCTAATGATTTTTTCTGTCTCGTTATTGAGACGTTTAGACCCTTTTCTCCAACCCCTTTTCTGATCAATTAAAGAGCCAATTGAGCTTGTTGATTGATAAGCATCAACCCATCGTCTAAGAGTGCGGCTAGAAACACCAACTTCCTCAGCTCTTCTCTGATAACCCTGCTCACCTCGATAGTTGTCCTCACCATACCAATCGTCTTCCATAATGAGCGGGGTTATGGCTAGGTACTTCTTTTGAGCTTCTTGCCATTCATCATCACCAATGTTATTAAGATCGACAACAAAAGAAGTATTTGCGCCATCTGTCACGTTATCAAAGTCATGGATGGATAAAACCTGATTACTCAGTGTTTTTAAGTTTTTAAATACGGCTTGATTTAGGTCGTCAAGGTACTCAATAAGTTGGTACTCATCATTATCGCTTTTGTTACGATAAAGACCACCAAGCACCATTTGAATATGATCACGGCTGTATTTACTGCTAGTGTCAAAATGAGAACTCATCCTTAGTCCTATTGGTTTAGTTACGATTTCACTATTCAACATGCCAGACCTCCATTTGCGGGTCTTTAATGTCGCTCCAGATATCAAACCCGATTTGTTTATTTGCCATTAAATGCCAAACTAGTGCCTGTCCGTCAGACCGATAAAGCTCTGATTTGAAGTATCTCTCTAATATATAATCAACACTAGTGACGCCACGTTGCTTGATATCAGCGAGTATTACTTCAACCTCTTCCTTACTAACTCTTATGGTTTCATAAGTTCTTAGAAAGTTGATATTATCAAGAGCCTCATGTCTAATCCTATCCTCATCGAATATGATGAACCTGATACCTTTTTGCTTACAGTATCGTATAGCTTCTTTCCATTTGTCAGACCAATCACGCCAATTCTCTTGCCATTCACTCTTAGGTTTGACCTCTGCAATAAATGACTTACCTGATTTAGCATCTAATTCCACATAGTAGTCAGGTGTGTAGTGATAAGTTCTACCGTTTTTGTTAAATGGTATCTTCACAGGCTGAGGTACGATGTTTTTAACATCCTTCCGAAAAGCATGATAAATGATAAAATCTCTTTCTAAAGTCGATTCGTAAGCAAGTGGCTTTTTCTTGTAAGAAATAACACCTGAAACACTGCGTCTTGTCGGTTTTATTTTACGAGTTTGATGTTTGAACATTATGACACCTATTGCTAGTAATTTGTAAGATTATGACACCTATTGCTAGTAAGATTTGACATTTAATTTAGGTAATAATGTGCTATAGGCTAGGAAATAAGGTATTTTTTTGACGCTTATTGTTGGAATTGACAGGGGTTGTCGCTTTTCTTAATAAATGTCAGGTATACTGTCAATAACCTTACTTTATAGCTTAAATTACCTTAATAGATATCAATCATTCCTTTATAACCTGTCAACTAATTACATACTATACCCAATAGGTGTCAAAGATTATGCAACAAATGAGAGTTATTAAGCCAACCAGGAGAAGTGTATCTGGCCTTTATTCCTATAATGGGCTATCTATTCCTTACGAATCTACTTTAGAACGTGATTTCGTAATCTTTCAGACTTTTAGAACTAATGTATTAGAAGTAATAGCACAACCTGTCGTTATACCTTTTAAAAAGAATGGAAGAGCTTATAAATACACACCTGACTACTTTGTGCATTTAGATGACGGTGCAGAGTATAGGCAAGAGCTGATTAAGCATTTAATAGTTGAAGTAAAACCTAGAAGTGAGTGGAAGAAAAACTGGAGAGATTGGTCAGATAAATGGAAGGCAGCTATAAGTTATAGTGACGAGCATAACTTTCGTTTTAAAATCTATGATGAATCGAGAATTCATCACAAAGGTTTAGAGAATGTGAAGTATGTATTACGCTTTAGAAAAACTGCCTGTTGTGAACACGATATTCAAGTCATATTAAATCAAGTAGAAATGATGGGAAACACAACAATTGAATATCTTCTAGAGAAGTTCTTTAAAGGTGGAATTTATCGACCTCAAGGTAAACGTACTATTCTGCATTTGCTTGGTACTAAAAGACTGGGATTTGACTTTTGGGAAGAATTAGACGAAAAAACGGAGGTTTGGCATGTACAGTAGTCGCATTGATGAGAGTAAAAATTTAGATAATGAAGAAATCATCCCAAACGTAGGATTCACCTTAGATAGAGCTGCTATTCATCTTGCTAAGGGTAATATTTATTGCCACAAGCAAAACGGTGATCAGTTTGAACTTATTGAACTGGCTGATTTTAATCAAGCACTTTTCAAAAGCATTGAAACTCTTAGAGTAGAATTGCTGAGTATTCATGACTTTGAGAACCTTCCTAATCCGAATGGTACTGTCATCAATGTAGATTCAGAATGTATCAGTGATGAAGACTGGGAAAAAGCTCAGAAAAAGTATTTCGCCATTCAGCCATTAATCGCTCAAAAAAAAGGCTATAGAGGTGTTGATGGTTATGAGAGAAGAGCTAAAGAGAGCGGTGTTACAAGTAGAACATTGAGAAGGTGGGTAGATGCTTACCAACATACAGGTTCTATTGCTTCATTGTTAGATAAGAAAAGAGGGTGGACGAAAGATAAGACTCGTTTGGACGAAGCCATGAATGACTTAATTAAAACAGTTATTTACGATTATTACTTAACACCACAGCGTCCAACCATGCAAGCGACAGTAAGAATGGTACATAAACGTTGTCATGAACTAGGAGTTGAAAAGCCTAGTGGCAATGCAATACGATTCCGTATCAATCAGCTATCTGAGTCGACAGTCTTGAAAAAGAGAGGGTATAGAGAGAAGGCGAAAAACAAGTTTACTCCCAAAACAGGACATTTTCCTGAGGTTCTTGCTCCATTAGACGTAGTACAAATTGATCATACACCTGTTGATTTAATAATTGTAGATGATAAACATCGTAAACCTATTGGAAGACCCTGGATCACTATAGCTATTGATATCTACAGTCGAATGATAACAGGCTACTATATTTCCTTAGATGCTCCATCTGTTACTTCGGTGGGCATGTGTCTAGCTCGAAGTATTTTGCCAAAAAACGAGCTGTTAGAGCAAAATAATATTGAGAACATAACTTGGGATGTATTTGGCTATCCAGAAAAAATACACGTCGATAATGGTTCAGATTTTAGATCAGAAGACCTTAGAAAGTCCTGTGCTCTACATGGAATCAATATTGAGTTTCGACCCTTGGCTCGTCCTGAATATGGCGGTCATGTAGAACGTATGATCGGCAATATTATGAAGAAAGTGCATGAGTTGCCTGGTACAACTTTCTCTAATATTAAACAAAGAGATGGTTATGATGCAGAGAAAAACGCATCGCTCACTCTTGCTGAGTTTGAAAAGTGGTTTTTAACTTACATTACTAAGGTTTATCATCAAAGTATTCATTCAAGTATCGAAAAAACACCGTCCGAACAATGGAAAATCGGGATATTTGGAGACTCATTAAGCGAGGCCAACGGTATACCAAAATTACCTGTCGATGACATAACTTTGAGACTAGACTTTATGCCAAGTTTTGAGCGAACTATTCAAAGCTCTGGAGTCCGTATCGAAGGTATATATTACTACGATATCTGTTTAAATCATTATGTAAATACATCAGACAAAAATGGTAACAAAGAAAAATATATTTTCAGACAGGACCCAAGAGATATTAGCCAAATATGGTTTTTTGATCCCAAATTAAAGCAATATTTCAAAATTCCTTATGCCAATCAGGCTTTGCCTGTTATGAGTCTTTGGGAGTATAAACAGCTTAAAGGCTTAGTTAGACAGAAATATGGCAAGTCTAATGAGCATCTAATATATCAGGCATGGGATGAAATGCAGTCACTCACTGAGAATGCTACATCGTCAACTAAAACTCAACGTAGAAAAGAGCAAAGGCGCAAGCATCATGTCAAATCTCAAAAGCATTACGCACCTAAAGAAGTAGAAGTATTCGAGCTTTTAGAAGAAGAATCAAGAGTCTCTGATAGCATCTTAGACATAACATCTGACGATAGTGATGATGGCATATACTTTTATGAGGATATCGAATAATGAAACAAGAAATCCCCTATACACATATTCATCCAAAATTCCGTCATATTGCGCTTTTGCCTAATGAAGAGAGGTTGCGATTTATAGATGAACCTCGTTGGATTGGTTATGACAAAGCTAATCAGTCTATGGAAACCTTGCAAGGCTTAATGAATAAAGTTAAGCAACATAGAATGCCTAACTTAATGATTATAGGCGACTCAAATAATGGTAAAACCACACTGATAAATCAATTTCATAAGAAGTTTGGCTTACCTTATATCGATGATTTTAAAGATTCTATAGTCCCTGTAGTTCTGATACAAGCGCCCCCTTCTCCAAGTGAAAAGGAGCTATATATTAGTTTGCTTGAGCGCTTAGCATTACCTTATCGAAGTACTGAGCCAACTACAAAACTTCGTTACCAAGTTATTCATGCCTTTCGATGCTGCAATGTCAAAATGCTTGTCATAGATGAAATTCATTCCTTGCTAACAGGCACTGCAAGACAGCAAAGACAAATAATGAATGTCATTAAATTTTTGGTGGTGTGTCAGAAAGTATGCTGAAGAAATAAAGGAGGGTGACAGCCAAAGCAAGATGATATATTTGAGGTTATGAAGACACAAATAGATATCAGCTGCCCCGACTGTCACAGTCCCAGTTTAAAGAAAAACGGCATAAAAAGCTATGGCAAGCAGAACTACCAATGCAAGGACTGCAAACGTCAATTCATTGGTGACCATGCCTTAACTTATAAGGGCTGTCACTCTAAAATAGAAGACATCATACGGCTAATGACGGTGAGAGGTTGCGGTGTTAGAGATATTGCTATTATAGCCTCAGTTAGTATTGGTAAAGTGCTTA
>NZ_RRYX01000292.1:0-334 GCF_014861375.1 Psychrobacter sp. FME5
GTATAGAGGGTAATAACTGTCGCCTTAGACACCGATTAAGACGAGCGGTTAGAAAGACTTGTTGCTTCTCAAAAAAGCTTGATAATCATTTTAAAGTGTTTGATTTGGTGTTCTTTTACATCAATTATGGCTACGTCTGATGCCAGCATACTTTTTAGAACACCACCAATGATTGAAAGTCAGTTTATCAATTAAACCTTAACAGGTAAGTAAGATTTTTATTATCAAATTCCACACGAAACAAAACCCCCTTACACTTTCGCGTAAGGGGGTTTTGAGGAATAGAGAGCTGACGATGACCTACTCTCACATGGCCGGAGCCACACTACCATTG
>NZ_RRYX01000293.1:0-325 GCF_014861375.1 Psychrobacter sp. FME5
TTTCTAACCGCTCGTCTTAATCGGTGTCTAAGGCGACAGTTATTACCCTCTATACCTATGGTATGCTGTTTGCCAACCTGTTTGTGATCACCTTTAAAGGCGGTTTTAAAGCTATCCCAGTTGTCCATACTGATAGAGCCATAGCTTACTTTAAGTTGCTTTAAACGTGCTCTTAGCTTCTTAGCTGTTTTTAAGTCACGTTTGCCCCAGACATAAGCGACAATCTCATTAGTAGCACGGTCATAAGCGTAGATGAGCCAGACTTTACGCTTCTTGCGATACACGTAAGTCCAGAACTCATCAACCTCTAAGCGTTCATAGTAGC
>NZ_RRYX01000294.1:0-324 GCF_014861375.1 Psychrobacter sp. FME5
CTTTTACAGCGCCTGTCGTAGGTATAAAGATGCCAGTAATTATTTTTGCAAGGGTAGACTTACCGCTACCATTAGAGCCTATCAAAAACACCACTTCGCCACGCTTCAAGGTGAGGTTGACATTTTTTAAAATGTCATCAGTAAGCGACTTATTTTCAGTCACAGTTTCTTGTGTATTGTGGTTTATACCTTGATAGCGATAACTCACATTGTTCAGTGAGATGGTTTGCCAGTCATTTGCTGCTATATTGGTTAAAAACGCTGGCTGGTAATCAGCAAGCGCCAACGTCTGTATTTTATCTAACGCGACTTGCGCCGTTTGTA
>NZ_RRYX01000033.1:0-25640 GCF_014861375.1 Psychrobacter sp. FME5
TGCTTCGGCTGTCACCCTTCTTTTATTACTCCAGCATACTTTTTGATACACCACCCACTATTCAATTGCTAGTCTTAGCGCACCAGAGTCGGCTATCGAAGACCCGTTGGTTTTTAAAGCGGCTTTTCCGCTATTAGCATTGTTGCTTATGGCTTATTTTGCAACAGAACCGCTGGGGATTCCTATTTCTCTTGTCACTGGAGCTGCTGCGCTAATGCTAATGGCTATCGCAGGTCGCTTTTGGCAAGGTGGTCGTGGTGCTATTATTTCTGTATCCGATGTGGTACGTAAAGCCCCTTGGCAAATAGTTTTATTTTCAATTGGTATGTATTTGGTCGTTTATGGTCTGGGCAATGCCGGATTAACCGCCTATGGCGCTCAGGTTGTAGGCTGGCTTGGGCAACAAGGTGCGGTGATAGCAACGTTAGGTACGGGTTTTCTATCCGCTGTTGTCGCTTCTATTATGAATAATATGCCATCAACCTTAGTAGGCGCACTGGCTATCGATAGCGCACAAGTAACAGATACGACACGAGAATTGATGATTTATGCCAATATCATCGGTAATGATTTAGGGCCTAAATTTACGCCCATCGGTAGTTTGGCCACCTTATTATGGCTACACGTATTGGCCGAAAAGGACTATAAAATAAGTTGGGGGCAGTATATGAAAGTTGGTTTACTCATTACCCCGCCAGTATTATTGGTAACGCTATTGGCGCTAGCTTTTTGGCTGCCTGTGCTAAATGGGTGGTAAAAATAAACTTAATATCTGATTATTAGAAGCACTATTACGCTGACATTCATCAAAGTCATCAGTTATAATAGCCCCGCATTTTGCCTCTTTTAGTATTTTAGTATTTTACTTCTTTTACAATGATACGTTTATTTTGCCAAGGATTTACGATGAGTGATCAGCAAGCCCAAAAGCAAGCCGCCGCCAAAGCCGCCATACGCTATATCGAAGATGACATGATACTTGGCGTGGGGACAGGCAGTACGGTTAACTGTTTAATTGAGTTGTTACCGACATTAAGGCTGGCTGGCGCGGTTGCAAGCTCGCAGGTCACAGAAGATAAGCTTCGTGCATTGGGTATTGAGATAATTGATTTAAACTTTGCCGGTCAGCTTGATGTTTATATCGATGGTGCTGATGAAGTAAACGCAAATTTGCAACTCATCAAAGGCGGCGGCGGGGCACTCACGCGTGAAAAAATTGTCGCAGCGGCTTCTAATAAGTTTGTTTGCATGGTCGATGAGAGTAAGGTTGTCGAGTTACTGGGTCGAGAGTTTCCCGTACCGATAGAAGTGCTGCCACAGGCGCGCTCATATGTCGCCAGGCAATTAGCGCGTATGGGCGGTGAACCCGTTTATCGTGAAGATTTTGTCACCGATTACGGTAATGTAATTTTAGATACTTATGATTTGGATGTTAGTAATCCGCTAGCACTTGAGCAGCAATTAAACAATATCGTTGGCGTGGTTTGTAATGGTGTCTTTGCTGCTAATCAAGCAGATGTTTTGTTAAAAGCCAGTAGTAATGGGGTTGAAGTATTGACTCGTTAATTATTCGTCATTTATCGACCGAATATTAAAAAGGCAGCGTACAATTTATGTACGCCGCCTTTTTTGCTATCTATTACTGTATAAACAGCTGATGAAAATATGTGCCTATAAAATAGATGCCTATAGCTTAATTTTGTCTTTTAATAAAAACTCCATTAATGCCTTTTGCGCATGTAAGCGGTTTTCGGCTTCATGCCACACGACCGAACGTGGATCATCTAGCATATCATGAGATATTTCTTCGCCGCGATGAGCTGGCAAGCAGTGCATAAACACCACTTCAGGGTCGGCTTTATCAAGCAGCAATGGTGTTACTTGATAAGAGGCAAATCGACGAGCACGGGTGTTTTGCTCAGATTCTTGACCCATACTTGCCCATACGTCAGTGACGATTAAGTTCGAATCTTTCGCCGCTTCTTGTACGTTTTCGACGATGCTTACGCAATGCGAAAAGCGTTTCATTAGCTCAGGGTCAGGCTCGAAACCATAGGGCGCTGCCACGCGTAGCTCAAAACCAAACTGATTGGCGGCTTGCATATAAGATGCGCACATATTATTACCATCACCAACCCAAGTGACGATTTTATTTTCGATACTACCGCGATGCTCATAGTAGGTTTGCATATCAGCAAGCAGCTGGCAAGGGTGGAAATCATCAGTGAGGGCGTTGATAATCGGCACACTAGAGTATTCAGCAAAGGTCTCGACTTTTTCGTGCCCAAAAGTACGTATCATGATGATATCGACCATGCTAGAGATAACGCGAGCTGAATCTTCTAGCGGCTCACCGCGTCCAAGCTGGGTGTCATTTGGCGATAAGAAAATAGCGCTACCACCAAACTGTCCCATACCAGTCTCAAACGAGATGCGCGTACGGGTTGATGACTTTTCAAATATCATGCCAAGCGTACGACCAACAAACGGCTGATATATCTCGCCTGCGTGTTGCATTTTTCGCAATTCGCTCGCGCGTTTAATGAGATTTTCTAGTTCTTGTTTGGTTAAATCAGATAGGGTCAAAAAATGGCGCAAACTCATAGTTATCCTAGCAATCGATCGCAGTCAGTGAAAAGTTATCAGTTTTCAATAGCATCGCATTAGTGCGTATACTGGGGTGACAACAAACTTTTAGTATAGCGCAATTACTCTCAATGTAAATGTTCAATTTTGCTCTAATGAAAGGGTGCTAATACTAATACTGAGACTGAGTAGCAAAATCAATGCTATTAACCTAGTGTCCGCTCTGGACGAGTACTTAGTCTGCACAGTAACTCGTAACCGATGGTACCCGCATGTGCTGCCACTTCATCAACGTGTGGCACACTACCCCAAAGTATTACTTTACTATTTATTGCCAAGTTTTTGGGTGTTGAGCTAATATCAATCACAATCATATCCATTGCGACCCTACCGCGAACTGGGCATGGATAGCTTTTATTGGTGGTCGCGTCGATTACGGAGACATAAGCGTCCTTGCTAATGATACGTGGATAGCCATCTCCATAGCCGATACTCACCAAAGCCGTTCTGGTTTCTGCTAATGCAATCCAGTGGCTACCATAACCAATAGCATCGCCCACTTTTATCGTTTGTAGGGCCATAATTTGTGCGCTAAAATCCATTGCTGGTTGTAACTCTAATTCCTGTGCACTTTGATCGATGACAGGCGCACTACCATATAACATAATGCCTGGACGCACCCAGTCATGATGATGCTCTGAGAAATTAACAATACCAGCTGAATTGCATAATGAGCCTTTAATATCTGCGCTGATGGTTTCTCGCAACGAGTTAAGCATGTTATTAAAACGTTGAATTTGAATAGCGTTTAGGGGATGGTTATGATCATCAGCATTGGCAAAGTGAGTGGTTAAAACCAGCTGATAACCTGCGTCATGCAGATGTTTCGCTGCTGGAATAATAGTATGGTCATTAAAACCTAAGCGATTCATACCGGTATTATATTTTATCCAAACTACTTTAGTGGCGCTATCAGCAGGCGGTATATGCTCTAGAGCCCAGTCTAATTGCGGTGCATGATGAATGACGCAACTAATATCATATTCAATCGCTTGTAGCCACTCATCGCTAGTAAATGCGCCTTCAATCAAACCAATGGTTTTATCCCAGCCCAGTTGCCTTGCTTCTAGTGCTTCTATTAAAGTAGCGACACCAACACCATCAGCGTGCTGGACCGCTGGCAAGACCGCCGCGACGCCATGACCATAGGCGTTGGCCTTTACCATGGCGAGAACCTTAGATTTTGGTGCTAGCGCTTTTACTCGATTCAGATTATGGGTGATGGCTGCTGGTTTGATAGTGATGGTGCGCATAATAGGCTTCTTTTTAGCAAAGTTATTTTATTAGTAAAGTGATGAAGTGATAAAGCCAGTGATTTATCATCGGCTGATAAATCACTGGCTATAGTCAATTCTAAATAAAAGAGATACATGAGGTTTTTACGCGAAACTGGAATAAATTTTTCTGGCTTGCTGTGCCTGCGCAGACAGAGGCTGCGAAAAATCAATTTCAGTTCCGCTGCATTGTTTTTATACTGGACTAACTATATTATTAATCAGTCATATTTTATAACGTTTCATAAATAATATTTCAATATTTATTTGAAACAGTCATTATTCATCATTCTCAAAACTGACATTTTGATAGTATTCTGGCGTCAGATTGATAAAGCGGGTAAATTGTCCTTCAAAGCCTAAACGTATGGTACCAATAGGGCCATTACGCTGTTTACCAATGATGATTTCAGCCACACCTTTGTGATCTGAGTTCTCATTATAAACCTCATCACGATAGATGAACATAATCAAATCGGCATCCTGCTCAATCGCTCCAGATTCACGCAAATCCGACATGATAGGGCGTTTATTAGGGCGGTTCTCTAGACTACGGTTAAGCTGCGATAAGGCAATAACGGGACATTCAAGCTCGCGTGCCAAGGCTTTTAAGCTACGTGAAATCTCAGAGATTTCTCCAACACGGTTACCATCGAGATTAGGTACTTTCATCAACTGTAGATAATCGACGATGATAGCGCCAAGCTTGCCGTCATGGTTTTTAGCGATACGGCGACAGCGTGAGCGTAGCTCGGATGGCGGCAGAGCGGTACTGTCATCAATATAAAGATGCTTTGATTGCAGATGCTGAATGGCATTCATCATTTTTGCCCATTCATCTTCATTCATTTGTCCTGAACGTAAATGGGTCTGATTAATTGCGCCCCACGATGATAATAGGCGCATGACGATAGATTCTGCGGGCATCTCCATTGAAAATACAACCACTGGTAAATCTTCGTTAAACAAAATTCCTTCCGCCAAGTTCATGGCAAAGGTGGTTTTACCCATCGATGGACGAGCGGCGACAATGACTAAATCGCCTGCTTGTAAACCTTGAGTTTTATTGTTTAGCTCAACAAATGGCGTTTGCAGACCAATCATGCCATCAGGGTTCGATTTAAGCTCTTGAATCTTATCGATGACATTCGTCAATACTGAAGTAATACCAACTGGCCCACGCTGCTCGGCGCGTTTATTATGCTGCTCATTGATACTAAATATTTTTGCTTCGACGTTGTCTAATATGTCGCTGACCGTTTGATCTTTAGGATTATAGGCAAGGGTCAACATGTCATTGCCAGTGGTAATCAACTGACGTAGAGTAGACAACTCACGCACGCGCTGGGCATAGGCGGTTAGGTTAAACAACGTAGCAGGGCTTTGACTCAAAATATCCGCCAAGTAACTGTCGCCGCCGGCACTCTTTAGCAGTTTTTGCGCCTCTAACCAATCGTGTACCATGACCGTATCATACGGCTCGTTGACGGCAGCCAAATGGGCGATGGCGTCAAAAATATATTGATGCCGTCCTGCATAAAAATCATCTTTGGTGACGATATCTGCGATTTTGTCATATGCCTCTTCAATACTCATCAAAGACGCCAGTAGTGCCTTTTCAATATCGATATTGTGCGGCGGTGTCTGATTGAGTAAGTCGTCGGTTTTTTCGTTGTCTGCCATGAGTGCCCAATATTTTAAAAGTCGGTTTTAAAAGTCAGTTGCAAAAGTTACTATAAAGTATTCAGTAGAGGTTTTTTCTATAAGGGTATGAAAGGCTTGTTGAGAATTCCATTATTTGAGAATCTCACTATAAACAAGCTTGTCATACTCCTACGATATGAGTACCAAAATGCGGTCTTAGTATTTGCTTATAAATGCTAAAATGAAAAGCGAAAGTTTAACACATTATGTGGTTTTTTCGGTCGCTATAAATAATTATCTATCCTAGATTAGGGTTGTAAAAGTTCGAGAAATCATTTATACAATGCGACTATCAATATTTATTTTTTTATCAAAAAATATAATAAAATTAAATGCTTAATATAATAATAGGGTCTTATTGCTATGCAAGATATACAAAAAGAACTACCATTGTTAATCACAACCGGTGAACCTGCTGGTATCGGGATGGATGTCGTACTACTATTGGCAGCCGAAGGCAAACTGCAGGATTTTAAACGGCCAATCTGGGTCACTGCTGAAGCTGAAGCCATGCAAGCGCGGGCTGATAAATTGGTCGCTGCGGGCGTGTTAACCACTTGTCCATCTTGGCAAACAATCGCGCCACAAGTGGATGCTGATGATTTTGTAAAGCAAATTGCACAGCAGACTTCTGCCTCGAATAATGATAATAAATATACGTTTGTTTTACTTGATATGCCTTGTGGTGCACCTATAGTTGCAGGCCATATCGATATTAATAATGCCTTAATGGTGGCGCGACAGTTAGAGATTGCTCATCAACTGGCAGCCAATCATACGGTTGCTGCTATCGTCACCGGCCCATTGCAAAAATCTGCATTGATAGATGCTGGTATTAAACTGCTCGATGGCACCATGTTTAGCGGTCATACTGAGTTTTTCATGCAGCAAAGCGGCTGTGATAAAGTGGTCATGATGCTCGCTAATGAAGCGATGAAAGTAGCGCTTGTTACCACTCATTTGGCATTAAAAGACGTACCTGCCGCCATCACTGCCGATAATGTGCGCCAAACGGTACAGATTGTCATTGATGATATGCGTGAGAAGTTTGGTTTAACCCAGCCGCGTATTTTGGTCTGCGGTCTCAATCCACATGCGGGCGAGGGTGGACATTTGGGTGTTGAGGAGATTGAGATTATCAATCCTGTGTTGCAAGAGTTTATCGATGCAGGCGTTGATATCTCGGAGGCAATGCCAGCAGATACTTTGTTTACGCCAAGGCATTTAGCCAATTGTGATGCGGTCATTGCTATGTACCACGATCAAGGGCTGCCAGTGCTTAAGTCACACGGTTTTGGCGATACAGTCAATCTAACCTTAGGACTGCCATACATTCGTACATCAGTCGATCACGGGACTGCGCTTGATTTGGCAGGACGTGGCGGCGCAAGTGCCACCAGTTTGTATCAAGCATTAACCATGGCAAACGAGATGGCGGATAAGTCACTCATTAATAGACCTCTTGCATAAGTCGGTGCCTGAGCGAGATCTATAACGTAGTATTGGGTAGCTTTAGTGTAAATAATACCTATTTATGAATCATCAAACAGGCCCTAATAGTAGTTTCACTGTAGTAGTCTATTTTAAGTGGTTTATTAATAAGTTTAAGGAGCCTGTTAGGTGATTCCGTTGGGATATATCCTAAAATTTCCACTCATTAACTAAAAGGAAATAAGGTTTAGTATGCTTCAGGATTAACACATCGAGGGCATACATTACCTACATCTTCGCCCCAATAACTCATTTCTCTATTTGCCCAAGGTGAACCACAAATATCACAATCTTTCTCTATCTCTCCGGATTCCTCATTCTCACAATAAGTGCATCTATAACCGGTTAGTGAGTCTTCATTAGGTATGAGTGTGTCATAGTGACAACTCTCACAATAGTAAACGTTCCATTCAATAAACATTGTGTGTTTAGGTCGCACACCTCGAAACAATGCATTTTTGGCTTCTGTTACATCATGATGTGCTTCAGAAACGGCATGCTCATATTCATCAACTAAAACTGAAAAGACGGAGAATCTATCTTTACCAACTTCATTTTCTAGACTAAATAATGAAAATATATCTGTAAATTCGTCTAGACCTCGAACTAGCCTACCAATGCACAATCTAACTTCTTTCACAGTAAATTCAAATTCATAATGCTCTATTGAATTCCGTAAATCTTTCATGTCAGTAATATCAGTAATAAACTGATCGTCTACGAACTTGTTGCCAGTAGAGCTACAGGTCTCATTAATAACGATTGAAAGTGCTTGATCGACCGTAATAGTATAGGGATTTGTCTGACCCACGAGCAATGTCGAAAAATCAAACCCGCTTGCTACAAGTGACACATGCGCAGCCAATAAATCAACGCTATCCTCTTTAGCTTTTTTAACAAGGTGTTTATAGCACTTGCTGTAGACTAAATCTTCATCCAATGTCTGAACGTACATCTTTAAAACAAGCTCAAGACAGTGGGACAAATGAAGTATCGAAAATTTAAAAGCAGTAGGATTACCTTGCTGCCCACTTTCAAATTTTGCTAAAGCCTCATTAAAACTATCAAGAGCATTCGATTTAATATCCAGTTTAAGTTCCAAAGTAAATCCTTATGTTGGTAATAATGAAGCATCAATGCTTAAGAAACAAAGGTAGGAAAACACAGCAGCGCAATATCCTAAACAAAAAGGGAAACCGAGAGTATTCTAAATTCAGTGTAACTGATCAAAAAGAATACCGTGAAGTACACTACAATTATTTAGAGAAATCAAACCATTGCCACCATTAGCCTACAGCCGGAAATTCAAGTCCTCACTAGGAAACCGTGCTTATTCATATAAGCCAACATTATAGCAAATGATTTGAGAACAAAAAAAATCACTGTGTCGATTGCGCTAAGGTATGGGTAATTTATCGATAACATGTCTCAAAAATACAGTGCAATTATGAGCTGTGCTATAATTTATCATTATAAAATTAGCAAATAAAAGCAGCATATTGCTGCCATAGCGCTATCGTCCATTTAACTTCTATCCATTAAGACTTTTTTATGTCCAAAACTTCGTTTGATGCTCAATCTATTTCTAACAGCCTACGCGCTGCCAAACACCAACCGCGTAAACGCTTCGGGCAAAATTTCTTGCACGACGGCAGTGTTATTCGCCAAATAGTTGATAGTATTCGCCTAGAGCGCGACGATAACCTCATTGAGATTGGACCAGGGATGGGCGCGCTGACGGAGCCGTTATTGGCAGAAGTGGATGCGATGACCGTGGTCGAGCTAGATCGTGATTTGGCAGACAGCCTACGTATTCGTATTGGAGCCAATAGTCACCCAAACTTTACCATTATCAAAGAAAATGCGATGCATGTGGATTATCGTGAGCTGTATAGCGATGAACGCGGTAAGTTACGCGTGGTAGGCAACCTGCCATATAATATCTCTACGCCTATTTTGTTCCATTTGCTCAGTTATGCCGATGTCATTCAAGACATGCACTTTATGCTGCAAAAGGAAGTCGTCGAGCGTATCACTGCCGATGTTGGTAGCAAAACTTACGGCCGCTTGTCTGTCATCATGCAGTATCATTGCGATACAGATTATCTGCTGACCGTACCTCGCGGTGCATTCAATCCGCCACCCAAAGTAACCAGTGCTGTTTTTCGCTTGACGCCGCACATTGATAAACCAGTGGTGGCAGAGGATGAAGAACATTTTGCGATTGTGGTACGCGAAACCTTTAATCATCGCCGTAAAACGCTGCGGGCGATATTTAAAAAATCAACGCTATTGCCAACATTGAGCGAAGACGACTTTGCGGCTTGCGGTATTGATCCACAAGCACGTCCTGAAACATTAACTGTGAAAGACTTTGTTAATTTGAGCAATCAAGCGCGGCAGATAGCGGTTTAAATCAAACAGTGCTTATTACCATTCAAAAACATTTATACAGTGACGATTAAACGTCATTGTATAAATGTGGCTATATTAGACGGAGCTATGCTGAAGCAACTGTAGTACCAAACTTGATAAACTAAGTGGATTAACAAGAGTTAATCATGATTAAGAAGTATTTTGAGGCATATTGAAGAATGAACTGATATATCGCCAAGACTATAATGGGGTCTGTGCTCGCAGTGATATTAGAATTCAGAAAGATTTAGGCTATAAAACGCCAAGACAAGTGTGATTTAATTATTATCATCAGACTGCATAACTAAAATTTCCCAAGTTCGTTCCTATGAACTTGATAGCATAGGTCATTATTGCTTTGAGCGAGTATGTCATTAACACAATGTTCATGATCGCTATAGCGCAATATCTTAAGGACAATCCACACAAATTATTAGTATAATCCTTCTGAACTCTCAACAAAAAATCACTGTAGCTTGTTATGACGCTAAAGCCTTTATTCGTATCTTTGTTTATCTTGCCATTATTTGCCATGACTGCCTGTGCTAAAGAGCCTGTAGCAACGGCAGATAGTAATGGTATTCCGCAATCCCGTAATAATCTAAGCGCTGATGAAAAAAAGCAGTTGGATAACTTCTTAGCGCAGCAAAAAGAAAACATGCAATTTATCGAAGGCGGTAGCTATGAGATGGGTGACTTTGGTCCTAAGCTCGATTGGACTGAAGGAATGCCGATCTCTAGCGGTGGTGATAATAAGTCATTGCATAAGGTGACACTTGATAGCTTTAGTATGAATGCTTACAAAGCAACATTTGGTGACTTTGATATCTATAGTATGGCGACTGGGCAGCCAAAAGAAGGAATGCAAGAGTATATGACTGCATTGTATCAATCTAATGCAGCAGCGGGTGTCAATTGGCAAAGCGCGCAGCACTATTGTCAATGGTTGGGTCAACAGCTAGAGGTATCTATGAGTCTACCGACCGAAGCTCAGTGGGAGTATGCGGCGCGTAATCGCGGTCAGTATGTCTTATTCCCAACCGATACTGGCAAAGTAGATGATGGACGTAATGTATGGACATTTGATCAAGCACGTGAAGTTAGCAGTAGATATGATGCGCCAGCAACAGTTCCAATAATAGGTTTGTATCCACCCAATCCATTAGGATTATATGATATGACCAATCAAAACTATGAATGGATGATTGATTGGTATGATGCCAAGTATTATGGAAATAGTCCTGAGCATAATCCACAAGGTCCATCAACTGGCAAAGAAAAAGTATTGCGCAGCGTGGATGCCAATGAAGGTAGTGCTAGAAATATTAGGGTGATGGGTCCTGTGAGCGTAAAACGCTGGCACAAATTTCCTGATCCGCCTCTTATATTAAATGATGCTGGACTTAATCAAAACCGTGAAACTTCAGCACGTTGTGTCGCTAATACATCTGTCTCATTGAACTAAATATTAGGTAATAAGAGAGTATGGTTCAGCTGGGTTTTAATTCTTAAACCATATGACTGTCGTCATCATCTCGTCCGAAGGGCGATGTAATATCTTCGTCAAAGCCCGCTGGATCGTATTGCTCTGGATTTTTGGCAGCATAAAAGCTGGGATTGGCATGCTATTACCCTATAAGAATTAATAGTAACTAACCCTTTTTTATTAACCCAATCTAGATCGACAGTAGTTTGATTTTTATACTTAGACAATCCACACAAATTATTAGTATAATCCTTCTGAACTCTCAACAAAATATGACTGTAGCCCATTATGACGCTAAAGCCTTTATTCGTATATTTGTTTATCTTACCACTATTTGCCATGACTGCTTGCGCTAAAGAGCCAGCTACTTCGACGGACAGTAACGGTATCCCGCAAACTCGTAGCGATTTGAATGCTGATGAACAGCAGCAATTGGATAACTTCTTAGCGCAGCAAAAAGCCAACATGCGCTTTATCGAAGGGGGAAGCTATGAGATGGGCGACTTTGGTGAAAAGCTAGACTGGACGAGTGGGTATCCTCTATCAGGTGCTAGAGACAGTAAACCTCTGCATCCTGTTACTCTGGACAGCTTTAGTCTGAATGCTTATAAAACTACTTATAGCGATTTTGATATTTATAGCATGGCGACTGGGCAAGATAAAGTCGGTATGCAACCCAATTCATTAGACATAAGGCTACCTAATGTAGCAGCAGGAATTGACTGGCAAACGGCCAAACATTATTGCCAATGGTTAGGTCAGCAAATGAACGAACCTATTGATTTGCCCACTGAGGCGCAGTGGGAATATGCCGCACGCAATCGCGGTAAATACGTGATGTTCCCAACCGATACTGGCGAGTTGGACTTTGGGCGTAACGTATGGACAATGGATGAAATGGAGACAGTAGCTGATAATCACAACACAGTCATTTCGATAGCTATCGTAGGACTCTACCCACCTAACCCATTAGGGTTGTACGATATGAGTAATCAAAACCTTGAATGGATGAATGATTGGTACGATGAAGACTACTATAGATACAGTCCAGTGAATAATCCAAAAGGCCCTGAGACCGGCACTCTAAAAGTGGCGCGTTCAGTTCCTGCTGACTGGGGGTCAGCAGAAGGACTACGAGATAATGCACCCATTACGATCTTACGGTTGGAACAACTACCTACTGCAGTTATTGAAGAGGGAGAAACGTTGGAAGATTTTAACAAATATAATCAAGATTATAGAACCTCAGTGCGCTGTGTGATACATTCACCAGAGCCTGTTAATTAGAGCTCATTTATTTATTTGAGTATCTCTTTAAAGCCTTTTGCATATCTAGCATGTCTCTGATATCAAATGAATTGGGATCATATTGCTCTGGATTTTTGGCAGCATAGAATCCAGCGTTACCACGATTGATAAAAACATCGTACTTCAGACTGGTGTTTTTCATCCGTTTTATTAACCCAATCTAGCTCAATATTAGTTTAATATAACGACTTGGACAATCCCATCAAACTATTAGTATAATCCGTCTGACTTCTCAACAAAACATCACTGTAGCCTATTATGCCGCTAAAACCTCTATTCGTACCGCTATTTATCTTACCGCTATTTGCCATGACTGCTTGCGCTAAAGAGCCAGCTACTTCGACAGATAATAGTGGTATCCCGCAAACCCGTAGTAATCTAAGCGATGATGAACAGCAGCAATTGGATAACTTCTTAGCGCAGCAAAAAGAAAACATGCAATTTATCGAAGGCGGTAGCTATGATATGGGCGATTTTGGTGAAAAGCTCGATTGGACGAGTGGCTATCCTTTATCAGGTGCCAGAGACAGTAAACCTTTGCATCCTGTCACTCTAGACAGTTTTAGCTTAAACGCTTATAAAGCAACTTATAGCGATTTTGATATTTATAGTATAGCAACGGGACAAGAAAAAGTAGGAATGCAACCCAACTCATCCGACAGAAGGCTACCTACAGCAGCGGCAGGTATTGACTGGAAAACGGGCAAACATTATTGTCAGTGGTTGGGTCAGCAAATGAACGAACCCGTTGATTTGCCAACTGAAGCCCAGTGGGAATATGCGGCGCGTAATCGCGGTGAGTATGTCATGTTCCCAACCGATACTGGTGAGTTGGACTTTGGACGTAACGTATGGACTAGAGATGATATGTATGAGATTGCACGTGAATATAATACGTCTGGTTACGTTGCTGTAGTAGGACTCTACCCACCTAACCCATTAGGGTTGTACGATATGAGCAATCAAAACCTTGAATGGATGAACGACTGGTACGATGAAGACTACTATAAATACAGTCCAGTGGAAAACCCAAAAGGGCCTGAGACGGGGACTCTAAAAGTAGCCCGTTCAGTTCCAGCTGACTGGGGGTCAGCAGGAGGGTTACGAGATAATGCACCCATTACGATCTTGCGTTTAGAACAACCACCTACTGCAGTTATAGATGAAGGTAGGTCATTGGAAGAATATAATTATAATAATCGTACCTCTGTGCGCTGTGCGGTACATTCATCAGATCTCTTACAAACGTAGCAGAGAGTTTTAAAATGAGGACACGGCTTAAATCTAAAAGCTCAAATTGACTTAGATGAACAAGCTTTCATCTCATTTAAAACTCCCGTGGTGGTCAGATGTTGAAACTTTGCAAACAAACCAATTAGTATTTGGCTAAGTTTCATATTATGATTGAGCCTAAAATAGGCTGAATCAAGCTGTTTAAAATTGTGGCTGCGCGCTAGCGAAATCGTTACAAGCGTTATGACTTAAGAATAAAGCTGTTCGCAGGCTTAGTGAGTTTCGAAATTGGCTTCTGTCTTTTGCAAGAAGCTTAATAAAAAAATGTATAAAAATTATAGAGGTTTTATGAGTTTTCGCCAGCAGTATGTCATCGGTGACTTGCAAGGGTGCTATGCGGCATACCTTCAGCTACTTGAAACCTTGGACTTTGATCCTACCCAAGACAAACTATGGTTTGCTGGGGATTTAGTAGCACGCGGCGAAGATTCGTTAAATACGTTGCGCCATGTCAAAGCACTTTGTGAGCAAGGGGCGGCTGCAACGGTGCTTGGTAATCACGATATTAATCTAATTGCCGTCTGGCGCGGCGCGACGAAAATCAAGAAAAAAGACAAGACCGCACCGATTTTTGCTGCTGATGATTGCGATGAGTTGCTTGAATGGCTACGCCATCAGCCGATATTGGCTTACCCTGATGAGCATACGGTGTTGGTGCATGCAGGTATTCCTCCACATTGGAGTATTGAGGAAGCAGCGAATTATGCGCAGCAATTGGAGTCACAACTACAAGCCAGCTTAAAACAGCTTGATCGCTTATTGCCAAATTTATATAGCAAAACAGCCGATAACTGGCATACAGATATTAATGGCTTTACTAAAATGCGAGCGATTGCTAACTACTTTACTCGTATGCGTTTGTGTCAACAGGATGGGTCGCTGGAGTTTAGCTTTTCTGCAGGTTTGGATGAGCGAATGCCCAAAGATTTTTTGCCTTGGTTTGAATGGCAGGTGCCGCGCAACCGTAAGATATTATTTGGCCACTGGGCGGCGCTAAAAGGTGAGGTTGATTTGCCTTATGCGCGTGCGCTTGATGGTGGCTGCGTTTGGGGTAATTACCTGCTGGCTTATCGTTTGGGTGACGGTAAAGCTATAACCTCAAGTGCCCATTGCTTACTGCCACAATCATAATATGAAGACACGTCATAATTATAAGTATATGAAAAAGTTATTTTTTAGGTAGCTATAGTCAGTGAGAAGTAATATCGCTACATCACGTACTGCAGGTACCGTTTTTTCTTGCTTGCTGTGCCTACGCAGACAGAGGCTGCAAAAAAACTATACCCGCAGTATCGTAGCGTTTTTAAAGTATTTTAACTCTATATTTAAAAGTAACCAGTCCAGCCATCAAATAAACCCATTAACTGGGTAAGTTTGGTGGCTTTTTTGGTTTTGGTAAAGGTGTTTTGGCGTCGCCCGCAGGCTTAACATCGTTGCTAGCATGAGGTTGTTCATTGTCCGTTGCCTGACCATGAGCATTAGTGAGGTTATTGAGTATTTTAGTCGCTTGATCATATTGAATGTCATCAGTATAAGGCACACTATTGAGCTCGTTATCTATTAAGCCATCATCAAGATCGACGACTCCTTTAGGAGATGCTTGAGATTGATGATGTTCGCCTTTGGGCTGGTTGTCATAGTATATGTTGGTATTTGTTGATGCGTTTTGGGTACTAGCTTGTTTAGAGTTAGGTAGGATTCTGACATCAGATAACCGCCTGACGACATAATTACTGGGTAACGGTTTTCCCCCTTTTTGCGCTGAGGTATCATCAAATATCATATGCCCTTGGCTATCGATACGCGCGTATTTCATTGGCTTATCACGTGGCCAAAAAAAGTCAGAAGGATGGCTTAGTATGTGACTAAAAATCTGCTTGGATAAACGACTCCATTCAAGGAATTTGACTTCTTTAGAACGCAATGCCACAAATAACGCTAGCGAGAAGCTGACCATCAGATTGACGATACCAATAAGCGCTACACCAAGAATGGATACTAAAATAACACTCCAACTTATATCATCGGCGGAGATATTGAATAAGCCGTGCGCCAAATTAGCCGAGGCAAAGGCAATATGACGAATATCAATTGGTAAGCCAAATATAAAACCAATAGTCGCGGTACTACCCAAGAATACCCCGAATAAAAAGTTACCCATGATTGCGCCAAGGTTAGCCTCTACAAAGCCGCCTAGACGCTGTAGCCAGGACTTGGGTAATATGTACTTTAACAGTCTATGACGTTGGATACGCGCGCCTACATTGTTATAAACGGCTAAATTATCGTAGTAGCCGGCAATGAGACCCGACAGAAATAAATACACCCCAGCAATGGCAGCGTGGGGCAGCGCCAGCGAGCGAAAAGGATCAAGCTCATGGAGCAGGTGTCCCGCTTTTTCAGAATCGATCATCGGCACGCCTGTATATTGCAGCCACGCAAAAGAGATAATAAGCGCAACGGGTATCGCTAACATGACGTTACCCATAATGGCGATAAATTGAGTACGCAAAATATCGACGACCAATTCTGATAGCTTAGTCAGCTGGTGTGATTTTTTCCCCGAGCCATCAGATATGGTCGAGGCTATGGCTGCAGCAGTCATAGCGGGCTGTTTGGTCGCAACCGTACCACGGATGACATGGATAAAAACAAAACCCAAGCCATAAATCATACTGTTAATAAAGGCTCGTCCCATCGGAGCGAGTGCCAATTGGTACGCCAATATTTTAATAGTGGCCATGAAAGCAATAACAAAGCCGCCGATAGAGGCCTTTTTAAACATCTTTTGATAGCCCGCTTTATCGGTACTGATGTAATGTTCACCGACACGGCTGGCATTTTCAGTGACTTTGCGCGAGAGTAATTTGGTATTGTTATCAATCAAGTAGCCAATACTATAACGGCGATTGGCGGTGGTAATCAGCGTTTGTATCAGCTCAATAACGGCGCGATCTCGGTTTTTATTACCATCGGTCACCAGCTCGGTTAAGATGCGCATACGCTGAAGACTTTGATCCAAGCGCAGCATCATATTGGTCAAACGAATAGAGATTCCCGTCTTGTAGATACGTTTACGTACTGTAGCGACTATGTCTTCGCACTGCTCGATCATGACCAGCAGCGGCGCTGGGTCGACGGCATGTTCAGGGGTAATATCGGTTAAGGTATCAAGCTCATGTGCTTGCCTGTATTGATTAACGAATAGTACGGCTTCTTGATTTTGTGCCACAAAAGACGCTGAATAATTTAATATTTGCGGGTAAGATTCCATCAGATCAGGATGCAAACCGATACCGCTGATGCGATAAGATAGGATAATAATAGCATTCAAAATACTGTTTTTTGCCGTTGCCACTAAATCTAAGTGCTTCTCTTGTACTTTGAGCAGCTCAACCAGCTCATCCCATTTGTTTTTTTCAATATTGGCTAGCCAGCGTTCATCAGAGTGCTTATCAAACAAATAACCGATTAGTTCAACGACTGAATCCTCTTGCGGCAATAATGGTAAAAAACGATGACCAATGAGGCGACGTAAGCTATTAAAAAATCCTTGATCTGACATGATACCAGTGTCGGTATACAGAGCAATTTGGCGGTATTGAATGATGAGTTTTAAGACAAAGCTAGACAGTCCATCGCCATGCTCAGGATGCTGACGAAGGATGTCAATCAGTGCTTGCATGTTTTCATTGGCCAACGCAGGTTCTTTATCACTGACCCGCAGCTCAGCTACTAAGCGTTTAAGTACCGCAGGATCGGGCACATCACTTAAGGCCGTAATCTGCTGTAAAATGTGTTTTATTTCTGACACATTGCATCCTTGGTTATAATTATTTTAACCCGCCCTCAGGCTGCGAGCGATATTCTGTCTTGCGTTATTTTAATCATAACCAAGCAACGATAGTTAATTATTTTGTTAGCAGTTATTTTTGTCGTTAGAGCCAAAATGCTACAGTGCTGTTGGTATAAATTTTTTGCAGCCTCTGTCTGCGTAGGCACAGCAAGCAAGGAAAGTTTATACCAGCAGTACGTGATTTATAGATATTACTTTTCAATGATCATATTCTTATAAAAATTATTTTGGCAAAAAAAAGGACAGTTATATAACTGTCCTCTCACTTAGAGTTTTATAAGTAAGTCTGTAATGTTATTTAGCTTGCAGGCACATCAAAGTAGTCAAGATCAAAATTCATCATTGGATCACTACCTGCTTGAACCATTTGTGCATGAGCATCAATGCGTGGCAAGATACGACCGACGAAATAATCAGCAAGTTTGGCTTTATTGGTATAAAACTCACCTTCTTTACCGTTGGCCGCTTCCACCATCAATGCAAACATGTATGAATAAGCGAGGTAACCGAAGGCATGCATATAGTCAACGGCACAGCCGTTAATTTCATTTTTACGTTCGCCAATGTTGGCCAGTACCGTGTTGGTTAGCGCCTCAATCGTATCGGCAGCATCTAATGTCGCTTGCTTGATACCATGATCTGCTTGCATATTATTGACAAAGTCACGAATCTCACCTAAAAAATGGCTAACGTATTTGCCGTTGTTTTTCGCCACTTTACGACCTAATAAATCAAGCGCCTGAATGCCGTTAGTGCCTTCATAAATCTGCGCAATACGCGTATCACGAACGATTTGCTCCATACCCCATTCGCGGATATAGCCATGACCACCAAAGACTTGCTGGCAATCAACCGTGGCTTCTAGTGCTTTATCGGTCAAGAATGCTTTGGCCACTGGCGTTAGTAGGGCAACGCGCGCGGCGGCAGCTTTTGCCGACTCAGGATCGGTACTAAATTTCTCTTCGTCAAGGTTTTTGGCGACGTACATAGCAAAGCAACGCGATGCCTCAGTGTTGGCTTTGGCGTTCAGTAGCATACGGCGCACATCGGCATGATAAATGATGGCGTCAGCTGGTTTTTCTGGACTTTGTAGCTGCGTGTCACTACGGCCTTGACCACGGTCATTGGCATATAGTGCCGCGTTTTGATAAGCAAGCTCAGAACCACCAAGGCCTTGCAGACCCATAGTCACGCGCTCATAGTTCATCATGATAAACATCGATGACAGACCGGTATTTTCAGCACCAACCATCCAGCCTTTGGCACTATCAAAGTTCATCACACAAGTCGCCGAAGCTTTAATGCCCATTTTGTGTTCGATAGAGCCGACGGCTAGGGTGTTGCGCTCGCCTAGGCTGCCATCTTCATTAACCAAGAATTTTGGTACAACAAACAATGAAATGCCTTTTGAGCCAGCAGGGGCGTCTGGCGTTTTTGCCAATACCAAATGAATGATATTTTCAGTTAAGTCGTGCTCACCACCAGTGATAAAGATTTTGGTACCAGAAATATCGTAGCTACCATCATCATTTGGTATGGCTTTGGTTTTAATAATACCTAAGTCAGTACCGGCATGTGGCTCTGTTAAACACATGGTGCCAGCCCATTCACCAGCATACATTTTTTCTAGATAGGTTTGTTTTTGCTCTTCTGAACCAGCCGCATTTAGGCAAAGCGTCGCACCAACGGTCAAGTTAGGGTAGAGGGCAAACGATTGGTTGGCAGTGAATACCATCTCTTCGGTCAGCATGGTGACCATTTTTGGGAAGCCTTGACCACCGTATTCAGCGTTACCGCTTAAGCCAACCCAACCTGATTCAGCATATTGCTTATAAGCGTCTTTAAAGCCAGTAGGGGTCGTGACGACACCGTCGCCTTCGAAAGTGGCGCCTTCTTCATCACCACTGCGGTTGATAGGTAATAGAATGTTTTTTGACAGTTTTGCCATTTCTTCCAAAATCATATCGACTGTTTCCATGTCAACATGAGCTAGGTTTTCATTGTTTTGCCAGAATTTAGGCGCATTAAACACATCATTTAAGATAAAGCGCATGTCATTAAGAGGGGCATTATAAACAGCCATAAACATTCCTTTGGTTCAAATAAATAAAATTGGAGTGGTTAAGAATATCAATTGTTCTTTTGATTTAATCTCGGTGATTAATAATCAAAGTTTAACAAATAAGCGTGTGCGCTGGGGTGTTTCTTCGTGAATTGTCCGTGCACCAAAAGTCAGTATAGACTATTGAAGTACTTAAATAGATCTTAAAAACCATAGCGATGTAACAAGAATAGCTAATTACCATCTATAAACGGTGTTTTTCATTGCAATATACCCACAAAATAAATCGGCAACACACTTGAGTATGTTGCCGATAAAAATACAGTAGTAGCAGTGTTTAGCCTCTAATTAAAAAGCGAACTGATCCACATCCATGCTCATGTATGGTTCAACGCCAGTGCTGATGCGTTGTACATGGGTCGTCGTACGTGGCAGTAACTTAGCGAAGTAGAACTGCGCGGTTTTCACTTTGGCATCATAGAACGCCTGCTCGCTACTACCGTTAGCGATTTCGGTTTGTGCGATGAGTGCCATACGCGCCCATAAGTAGGCTAGGGTGACATAGCCACTAAAGTACATGTAATCAACTGCTGCGCCGCCGACCGCATCTGGGTTTTCAGTCGCTTGCATACCAATACGTGACGTCAGCTCGCCCCATTCTTTTAGATGCTTGGCAAGTGGGCGGATAAACTGACCCATCTCGTCGTTGTCTTTGTTTTCTTCGCAGAATTTTTGGATGATTTGAACAAAGTTTGCTAGCAGCTTACCTTGTGAGCCGAGCACTTTACGACCTAATAGATCAAGTGCTTGGATCTCAGTGGTGCCTTCGTACAAGCAAGCAATACGCGTATCACGGACGTTTTGCTCCATACCCCATTCGCTAACATAGCCGTGACCACCATAAACCTGTACGCCATGGTTGGCTGCTTCTAGGCCAGTTTCGGTCAAGAACGCTTTGGCAATAGGGGTCAATAATGACAGCATTTGGTCAGCAAACTTAAGATCATCGCCTTCGCCTTTTGCCACAGTATCTGCAAAATGTGAGAGGTAATAAACCAATGCGCGACCACCTTCTGCAAAGGCTTTTTCAGTCAATAGCATGTTACGAACCGCTGGATGGACGATGATAGGATCAGCGACTTTATCTGGCGCTTTAGCACCTGATAATGAACGCATCGCTAAGCGGTCTGTGGCATACGTCAGTGAGCCCTGGAATGCATATTCTGCTGCCGTCAGGCCTTGGACTGCCGTGCCAATACGAGCCACGTTCATAAAGGTAAACATGCACTGTAGACCACGGTTTTCAGGGCCAATTAGGTAACCTGTTGCGCCGTCGAAGTTCATCACACAAGTGGCTGAGGCTTTGATACCCATTTTGTGTTCGATAGAGCCACACGCTACTTGGTTATTTTCACCTAGGCTGTTGTCTTCGTTGACCATCACTTTAGGGACGATAAACAACGAGATGCCTTTAGTACCAGCTGGCGCACCTGGTAGGCGAGCTAAACAGATATGGATGATATTGTCGGTTAAGTCGTGCTCACCCGCTGAGATAAAGATTTTTTGACCGGTGATGCTATAGCTGCCATCTTCTTTTGGTTCAGCTTTGGTACGGATAATACCCAAGTCAGAACCGGCATGTGCCTCGGTCAAACACATGGTACCTGACCATTCGCCGGTGACCATTTTTTCTAGGTAAGTTTGTTTTTGTTCGTCCGTACCGTGATGCTCGATGGTTTGGATAGCACCATGCGATAGGCCAGGGTACATAGAGAATGACCAGTTTGCCGTGCCGACCATCTCATTAATAACCGTAGACAATGAAAACGGCATGTTCTGACCGCCGAATTCTTCTTCAGCAGACAATGCAGGGAAACCTAGTTCACAATACTCTTTATACGCTTCTTTAAAGCCTTTTGGTGTGGTGACTTGACCATTGTTAAACTGGCAGCCTTCAGCATCACCGCTTTGATTGAGTGGTGACAGCTCATTTTCAGCAAAGCTTGCCGCCATCTCAAATAAGCTGTCCATTAGTTCACGATCTGCTTCTTGAAATGCAGGTAATGTTTTATAGTGGCTTTCGCTATCAAGTAACTCATGCATGACAAATTTAATATCACGTAAGGGTGCTTTATATTGCATAACTTCCTGTCCTTTTGGGAATATAACCAATAATAATCAATCGTAAGCAGGTGAGGGCGTTTTTATTTAGTGCCTCGATATTGCCTACTTTAATTTAAAGAAACTAAATCAATGATAAGCAGTCATGCAGATCATTTAAATTATTGATTAGCTAAAATGGTATTGAAAAGAATGGTGATTGTTAGAATCGGTTTAAAATTCTATGAGACCTAACAAATTCACTATAAAAGATAGGCTTTCATAGGGGATTATACAAGTTTGGTGACAGCACTGATAAGTCATGAACCCATCTTGCATCGGTTGTGCAATCGACGTTAGGCGCTACAGGATACTGCGAATAACTCTATGAAAATACTGGTGATAGTGGGTCAAAAAATACTAACTATCTTAGGTTTGTTTGGTGGCGTATTGCTGAATCAACATCTCGGTCGCTGCCTGGGCCGTGACAGGTTTGCCAAACCAATAGCCTTGACCATACTGACAACCCATCGCCAAAAGTATATCGCGCTGCTGTTCGGTTTCGATACCTTCTGCGACTACTTGCATATCCAAGGCCACTGCCAAATCCAAAATAGCCTTTACAATGGCTTGCTGGGTACGATCGGTTTCGATGTTAGAAGTAAAACTTTTGTCAACTTTAATAAAATCAAAGGGGTATTGTTGTAAGTAACTTAAAGAGGCGTAGCCAGTACCAAAGTCATCTAGCGCAAGACACACACCGAGTGCTTTGAGCAAATCCAGTTGTTTTTTGACATGGGCATGACGCTGAATTAAAGAGGATTCAGTCACTTCGATATGCAGCTGATGCGCAGAGATATCATGCTGTACCAGTAGACTATTTACCATTTCAAAAAAATCAGGGTGGCTAAATTCAGCGGCATCAGCGTTGATACAAATGTGCTGAAAGAAGCCTTGCTGTTGCCAAACAGATATCTGCTTGGTGATTTTAATGGCCATTTGTGTGAACAGATCAAACGACAGTTTGTGAGTGATAATAGCATCGATAAAGTGTATGGGTTTTAACAGTCCACGCGTTGGGTGCTGCCAGCGTACAAGCGCCTCAAATCCAATGATGATGCCAGTCATTAATTCAAATTTTGGTTGGTAATAAGGTATAAATTGACCTTCAATAGCAGCTGATCTCAGCTCAGCTTCTAGCTGTAAACCGCCAGCTGTGGCCTCATCAATTGCCGTATCGTACCAGCAGATATCGTCCCCGCCTTGCTGCTTAGCATAATGTAATGCTTTTTCAGCCTTGGTCAATAATCCTATCAACTCTTCATCGTCTTCAGGGAAGTAGCTGACCCCGACCGATATATGACAATAAATATCGGTGTCTGTCGCTGCATTGTCTTCTAAAGAAAAGGGTCGCTCACACATTTGCATCAAACTGGTCAGCTGATTGTGTATTATGTTGGCACCATTACATTCAAACAATAAAGCAAAATCGTCACCGCCAAAATGTGAAAAACAGTGCAAATTATCCAGTTTTAGCGCTTTGAGACGAGTGACAAAGCTTTTTATCAACGTGTTGATACCATCAGGGCCTAGTAGGCTGGCAAGGTTACGATAACGGTCAATATTTAAGCGCACAATGACGACTTTTTGGGAACTGTCCAACAGTAAGTCACTGGCTTGACTCAAGAATACCTTACGGTTAGGTAGGCCTGTCAATTGATCATAATTGAGCAAGTGGGCTACCTGTTTTTGGTCTTTGACCGCCGAGGACATATCACGCACCATGCCAATATAATAAACAGAATCTTCAATACAAATCTTGCGATAAGTCATATGACATTCAAGTATCTGTCCATAACGGTTTGGCATCGAAAAATTACTTTCATAAAAGCCAGTACTATCTAAGCAATTAGTAATATCTTTTAAAATCGCGCTTTCTTCTTCTGATAAAAACTTTGTCGCGTATATACCAAGTGGTCGACCAAGCAAAAAATCCTCCGTATAACCAAGCATTAGCTCATAGGTGGCATTGACCGATAAATAGCGTAAATTTTTATCTAAGATGAATATAGCATCTTCAAATTGCTCACATAATTTAACCAATAATTGCTGTTTGTCTGCCAGTGGCATAGGTGTAAAAGCGGTCATAACTGAACTCATTACGTCAAAATTGATTAATAGATAGCGTGACAGTATTACAAACTAATGACTGAGAGCATGTAGGGTGACTAGCGCAACCACGGGTGCGGTCTCAGTACGTAAGACTCTCGTGCCGATTTGCCAAGGCTTAAAACCCACGTTTGCGGCTTGTGCGCATTCATCGCTGCTAAGTCCGCCTTCAGGGCCAACCAAGAGCTCAATATAAGGGGTTTGTTGTTTTAGCACGGTGGATAAGGATTCAGGCCTAGCGGGTTGTCCTTCTGCTGGCACGCTTAACTGTAGTCTCAAGTCGGCTGGTTGCTGTAATACTTTATAATAGGGACTTTGGCTAAGCATGGCTACGATAGAGCTGACCGTTGTTTCTGTGTTTGAAGTTTTGGAAGGCTTATAGGGATTGGCTTCTAATTGTTTCAGCCAGTCAGTGATAGATAGCGGGGCAAGGATAAGCGGTGGGCGATTGAGTCCACATTGTTCACAGGCGGCAATAGCGATCTGCTGCCAGTGTGCAAGCTTTTTTTCGACTTGTGCAGGTTTTAGATTAACCTCGCCATGATGACTGCTTAGCAGTTGAATAGCAGTCACCCCAAGCTCAGTCGACTTCTGAATCGCATAATCCATCCGTTCGCCGCGACTCATCACCAGACCGACTTTAGTTGATACGGATGCACTACGGTCTTCATTGATATGAGCCAATAACGTTACCGTGGCGTGCTTTTTGCTGATAGTTTTTAGCTGCACTTGATACTCACCGCCAAAGCCATCAAATAAAATACCTCGATCGCCAATATTGGCTCGTAATACCCGGCACCAATGATGAACGATACTCTCTGTTAACTCAATATCAGCGCCGATAGGCAAACTATTAAGCTGAGGGTAGGTTAGATTTGATTCATCACTGGTGGCATAAAAAAAACGTCGCAAAGTTACTTATTCCTATAATGGCAGTCATGATATATGTTCAGTATCTTAGCAGAATATCATTTGAGTGGGTAAAGGGTTTGTCATTAATGCAATCGTAATACCAAAAAAAACTGGCACTCCTAAGAACGCCAGTTTTTAAGCTAATCAATATAGTACCGGTTTAAGTAGAGGATTCTAAGTAGACAGTCCTAAAGCTTCAACCAAACGTTTATTAGGCTCAACCTTATTCATGCTATAAAAATGCATGGCGGGCGCGCCCTCAGTGATTAAACGCTCACAAAGACGGTGTACCACCTCAAAACCAAACTCGCGAATGGCTTTGCGGTCGTCGCCAAAGTCGGCCAATTGCTTACGCACGTAACGCGGAATATCTGCGCCACAGCTATCAGCAAAACGTACCAGATTGCTAGAGTTACCCCACTCTCAACATCGAAAGTGATTGAAAAAAGAAGAGCATCTCACTAATCTATTGTTTTCGACCAAGAATACAACGGAGTCATGAGATGCCCATAGACGAATTTATCATCAATATCTATTTAATGGTAGAGCAATATTACAAAATAGTCGTCACTAAACCCTTGCGAGGGGCAGGTTACGCGCCAAAGCTGAGTGATCCTGAGATTATTTGCATGGAACTGGTCGGTGAATTTTTAAACCTTGATCAAGACAAACAGATTTGGCAATACTTTACCCAGCATTGGCAATCTTGGTTTCCAGCCATCGGCTCATATCCTAACTTCGCAAAGCATTGCGCGAATCTGTGGCAGGTCAAACAGCGGATACAAGATACAGTCAGTCAACTCGAAGGCCGTGACAACATCCATTTTATAGATGGTTTTCCGATACCCGTCTGTCATTATGGACGCGCGTATCGGCATAAAAACTATCAAGACTTAGCGGCTTTTAGCTACTGTGCGGCTAAGC
>NZ_RRYX01000295.1:0-315 GCF_014861375.1 Psychrobacter sp. FME5
AAGACAGTGCCATAACGTGCCACCTTTGCTCTTGTCTTTCCAGATATAGCGATAGATGCTCATATGGCTGATACCACCATGAAACCCAGCTATTTGTTCAGGACTCCAGCTCTGTTTAAGCTTGTCTGTAACCCAATCCCATACGTCAGCGATGATAGTGAAAGCGTTGTTTGATCGTCTTGCACAGGCTTCGTTGTCGGCATAATTAGCTCGGTAACCTCGCAGGCTTTTATTACGCTTAAGCTCTCTTGATATGGTGCTGGGACTTCTGCCTAATGCATCAGCTATAAATTTAATACTATGTTTCGCCCCTTT
>NZ_RRYX01000034.1:0-25411 GCF_014861375.1 Psychrobacter sp. FME5
CAATGATAGGTATCCTAAAGCCAGTGAGGTTGCAGGTTAAGACCATTACCTCTGATAATGGTAAAGAGTTTGCTCAGCATAAGAAGGTGAAACAAAAGCTCTTTAGCGCTTTCTTCTTTGCCGATGCTTATGCGTCATGGCAGCGAGGAACCAACGAGAATACCAACGGATTAATCAGAGAGTTCTTGCCTAAGGGTTGTGACTTTAGACAAGTCTCTGATAATGAGATACAGGACATTGAGAATAAACTAAACAACAGACCAAGAAAACGCTTAGGGTTTAAAACGCCCAATCAGGTGTTCTATAATATAATTTAGCGTTGCACTTGGTGTGTTAATCTAAGATAAGAAAAACGCTCCCACATTTCGGTAAAAAATAACGGACGTAACGGCTTGGGGTGTCCCATAAAACCATTGTCTAACGCTGCCAATTCAGCAGCGCTAGCCTCCGATTTTGACTCTATACTCATAACTTTATTCCTTTAAAGACCACTGTTGTAATGACTAAACGCCTAATTCTTCCGATAAGCGGTCATATAGGCGCATTATTGTTTCACTTGGTTATAACCAAGTAAAGAAAAAGTTATCTAGTAATTACACAAATACCCACAAAAAAACTCGCCCTCATTGGATGAGGGCGAGTTTTTTTAATATCGATGACGATGCTATTTTACTTATAGCGCTGTACTTACAACACAACTAAATCAACGATTTAAACCACACTGACTCTTACACGTCGCTGTATCACTCGCGTCTTTAACTAACCATATATAAATAACATAGTAGACCTCTTGCATAAGTCATCGCTAGCCCTTGTAACTTCGTCAGTTGAAGTCAATGAACTGGTACTTTTGCAAAAGGTCTAGTAATTGTAGCGCTGTGTGACGGTATGAAAAAGCTAAAAACTACTGTGCTACTGCCGTGTCATCAGCGGCATCACCCGCCTCTAAATCACCATCTGCTTGCTCAGTGGTCAAATCAGTATCAGCAACTGCCGCTTGATCAACGGTACCTTCAGCGGTTGCTGTGCCAGATTCAGCAGCAACGACAGCGCCGTCGGTATCTGCTGCTGGAGTGGCATCGGCATCGGCTGGTGCATCAGTCGTAGCGGCTGCATCAACCTCTTCTGCTGGTGCGGCGGCAGTTTCAGCTGGCGCATCATCTTCAGTAGTAGTCGCTTCTGCGGCAGCTACCTCTTCGGTAGTCTCAGCAGTAATATGTTCACCCGCTGGGCGCAGAAATCCTGAGATGCCGATAAGTAAGACGATAGCCAAGAATAAAGCAACGCCGCCCAAGGCAAACAAAAACTCTTTCTTAGGGTTGTTTTCGACAATATGTTCTGACATACCTTATCCACCTTGCACAAAATATTTAAAATATTGGCCTATTATATCGCAATTTATATCGATTTGTTAAAACCCTTAACTATTTAATGGATTTATTATTAAAAAACCTTAAAACCAAACTATATTATCATTTTCCACTACTTGACCAAACGCGTTCGCGGGGTCGCACGCTTGCCAAGATAGCTTAATAATAGCAAAAGCGCAATAATGATTAAGATAGGATAATTGCCAAAGCGCATAAAAGGAGTATTACCCACCCGCGCCTGAATATCACCGCGTAATACTGTCCGCTCAAACTGCGGTGCACGCTCGATGATACGGCCTTTATGGTCAATGATAGCCGTCACCCCAGTATTGGTTGCCCGCATAAACCAGCGGCCGTTCTCTAATGCGCGCATCTGTACCATTTGCAAATGCTGCAGCGGACCTGCTGAAGTGCCAAACCATGCATCGTTGGAGATGGTCAATAAAAAGTCAGTATTGATGGCATTTTTGCGTGTGGTATCAGGATAGGCCACCTCATAGCAAACTGCCGCCCCTAAATTATGTCCACGCACGCGTAGTGGTGACTGTTCATCACTACCACGACTATAGCTCATAATATCCTGACTGCCTGCCAAATTGGGTAAAATATCTAGCATACCTTCAAATGGAATATATTCGCCAAAGGGCACCAAACGCTGCTTTTTATACAGTCCTTCTGCTTCAGATCCTAACGCAATCACACTATTATAAAAAGGCGGATATTTATCCGTACTAGCATCAAAACCTGCTTCATCTTTATAAGGAATACCGGTGACCCAAGTCGTATTGGTCTCTTTGGCCATTTTGACCATCTCGTTGATAAAGCCCACGGCCTCGGTCTGAAACATCGGAATCGATGACTCTGGCCATAGGACAATATCACGTCCCCACTCGGTTCGTGTCAACGTCGCATAGATCTCCAAGGTCTCTATTTGGTATTCGGTCAGCCATTTTAAATCTTGGGGAATATTGCCTTGGATTAATGAGACGGATAAATCAGGCGTTCCTTTTGGCTTGGTCCATTGTGGATTAACCAGCCACAATACGCTGCTAACAACTAACAACGCTAGCGAGGGAATCATATAACCACTACGGCGGCGCAGTAGCTCCACCACACTTGCTGCTAATAATACGGCGACAAAAGACACCGCGAACACGCCAGCCACTGGTGCTAATGACGATAACCAATACTGTTCAGTAAAAGCATAGCCGACGAACAACCACGGAAAGCCAGTAAACAACCAGGTTTTCATCCACTCTTGTAATATCCACAGCGCGGCAAAAGACAACGGCTGCTTACCGACGAAACGATTAAAGACCAGCGCCAAAAAGCCATGAAACAGCCCCATGCCAAGACCCATCAGCGCAATCATAATCAGCGCAAGCCATGCAGGCGTCGCCCCATAAACATGGATAGAGGTATAGAGCCAAAACGCCCCTACACACCATAGCCCCGTACCATAAGCCTGACCGATAAGAAAAGCACGCTTGCCACTCATATCAGGTATCAATAATGCATACAAAATAGCAGGCGATACCAGTGCTAGCGGCCAGATACCGTAGGGTGCAAGCGCGAATATAAATACCGCCCCCGCCAGCCAAGCAATCAATACCGTCAGCCCCATCGGTAAGCCCTTTGGCTTATCGGGGTTTAGACGTTTTTGCAAATCAACCGTAGACAGACGCATAGCAATTATCCAGAATCGTATTATTCAATCATTTTAAATGTTCATTTAATGTTTGATATAGCGCTCGCCATATTGTGACGAGAGCCTGTTGAACACTTTCAAAGTTCACAAAGACTGTGCCTAAAAATCAAACCCGCCCATGATACCAGTCTGTTTAAAATAATGGGTAAATTTGCGTTGCAAAAAAGCCGACTTACAACCGCTATTTTGAAAATAAAAAAAACACGACCGCAATCGTGTTTTTATTGGTGTTTGTACGGTTATCTTTATTGGAAGACATGTCCTGATTTTGAAAGTTCAGTTCCGATTGAAGACACAGCCTAAGCCCATTATCCCGCTAGTGGCTGCCTATCAATATTTGCTGTTCAGGATTGACTTTACTCAGCTCAAGATTTTGAATAAAACGCCCTTCAACATCAGTAATAGTGATTTGCCAATCATCTATCACCACGCTCTCGCCCTCTAGATCACCGACATAACCCAGCGCCTGCATGACCAAACCGCCCATGGTATCGACATCGGTATCATCAAAGTGACAGCCAAGCTCGTCGTTACAATCTTCAATCACTGTCGACGCTTGCACGCGCCACGTATCTGGCTTTTCAGGATCAGCGACGATATTATTAATATCACTGTCTTCCTCAAAGTCATCATGCTCATCGACGATGTCACCGACGATTTCCTCGAGTAAATCTTCCATCGTTACCACACCGCCAAAGTTACCAAACTCATCGACGACAATTGCCATATGCACTTGAGTACGCTGCAAGGAGCGTAGCAAGGTGTCAGAACGCGCATTTTCACTGATATACAGTGGCTGACGCACCAAATCTCTGAGGCGTTTGCTATCAATTTTATCTTCTTGATCGCGTACCATATGCACCAAAATAGGAATCAAGTCCTTTGCCAATAAGATACCAATCACGGCATCATCGTCTTGGCTGTCAAAAACAGGATAGCGCGAGTGAGTCGTCTCAAGGATGATATCCATCACTTCAGCCAGACTGGTGCTTTCATGCAGCCCAACCACTTGGGGGCGCGGGGTCATAATTTCGCGAACTTGTGTCGCCGGCAAATCCAGCACGCCTTCTAACATATCAACCGTATCAGGCTCTAAGAACTGGCGCGACTGTTGCACTAAACCAATCAGTTCATCACGGGTTTCGGGGGCGGTCGATAGCCAGCGTTTTAAGCCTCGCATCGACCAACTACTCGGGCTGGGAGTGTCGTCAGACATGGTGGTGTGGTTTAACCTCTTTAGTTAATGACAATTAGAATAACAATTAAAAAAAGCAACAGAGAAAACATAAATGGGGATTAATGACCTAAATAAAAACCTGTGCGTTAAAACAGTTCGCTCATTAGTAGTGCCCTAATCCATAATAACTATATAACAAGCGCACCTAATATAGTCGATTCCAAATAAAACAAATACGTTATATTCCAACGTGGAACTGGTATGAATTTTTCTGGCTTGCTGTGCCTACGCCGACAGAGGCCACGTAAAATTCATCCCATTCCCGCTGTATCGTTTTAATATCGAATTCACTATAAATAGGAGCCGATAAATAATAATCAATAAGTAGACCAGTATAAATTAGCTCCACTTTATCGCAAGGCTTAGCGACATTCAACGACAAATTCACTCAAATTGTATTGTCAGTGTGTTATAAACTTTGCTATGGTCAAAGGCTGTGTTCCTCAAAGTAAAACCTATGTCGCTACGTACCTTTTTTTCTCGCCTGCTTTCGTCTCGCTCAACTGGCCATCATTCAGAAAATGGTTTAGACAATAAAGCATCTCATCCTAAACAGCCAACATCTAAGTGGCGACGTTATCTTTTGCAGTTTCTTATTGCGCTGACGCTGATACTGTCGGCGGTTTGGTTGCTGATGGCCATTTGGTATCAATTTGGCCTGCGCTCAGTCACGACATGGCTAGTAACCCTTGTCATCGCTGGGGTGCTGGTCGCTTTATTTGGTATCCGTTATTGGCCGAGAAACACTAAGCGGCTAAATGACCAGTGTTTAGCTCATAATCAAACAAACCAAAAAGTAGCAGCGAAATGGCTCACTGGTTTATACGCTGGTATTTGGTTGATTGGGCTTGGCTGGTTTTTCTCTATTGAGCCTAAACAAGAGCGCGATTGGATGGCTGAGGTGAGTGAGCGCGTGACTTACGAGCGTGATGCGAACAATCCTGATTTAATCACTCTCACCAACGTACGTAACTTTGATTGGCAGACCAACACTGAAGCGACTGAACGCTGGGAGACGCGCACCATCGATATGTCAAAACTGTCTGGCGTCGATGTGACCAATTCTTATTGGATGGGACCATTGATTGCCCATACCTTGGTCAGTTTTCGTTTTGAAGATGATCGACCGCTGGCCTTCTCGTTTGAGATTCGTAAAGAAAGTGACGAAACATTTTCCGCCCTTGCAGGATTTTTTAGACGTTTTGAGCTGAGTTTAATCGCCGCAGAAGAGCGCGATATTATTTATACCCGTAGTAACGCGCGCGGTGAGCAAGTGTATCTATTTCCCATCAGTCATTTGCAGCAGCATGAGGTTCAGGAGTTGTTTGAATCTTACTTGACCGCTGCCGATGAATTGAATGCCAAGCCCGCTTGGTACAATACGTTAATCAGTAATTGTACCAATATTATTTTTTATATGGCGCGTATTATCAGTGGCGATCGTTTACCGTGGGATTACCGGATTTGGGTATCTGGTTGGCTACCAAATTATCTATACGATGTCGGGATGTTGGATGCCGATACTAAAGAGCAAGGGCAGCCATGGTCGATGGATACGTGGTATGAGCGCACCCATATCAATGCCAAGGTTCGCGATTTTAACAATCAAATTAACCCAGCGTCTGACAGTAATAGTAATAGCAGTGAGTTTTCACGGCAAATTCGTCAGGATCTCCCGATTCCGCCACTGGCTGATTCGCAAGCTGGCGCTGAAGCAAAAGCCAAGTCTGCTGCTCAGGCTTCGCAGTGATAGCAATTTGTACTGTATTTTTTAGGGTCTGTTAAACATTCAAATGTGGCACCAGTGGTGGTTTAGAACTGACTATAGCCTGATTAAGGCGTAACCCAAGTGACCACGCGCATTTCCATATCTTCATCAGACATGCCTATTTCAGAAACACAGCGCCCAGCCACGCCAACATTAGCAGCGCGCATTTGTTGCTGGGTCACCACCGCATCTTGTGTCAATAACATATGCCAACTCGGCAAGTTTTGTCCTTTATACAAGCGTTTATAGGCACAGTGCGACGGTAGCCACATCATATCTGGTAGGTTGTCAATCGTCAGCTGAATACAGTCTGGCACATGCTCTTGGCGCGTATCGTAATGCTGGCAATAGCCCGTCGCACAATTCATAAGCTGGCAAGTCACATCAGTATATTCTACGACCTCCTCTTCATTGTCATCGTCCATATATTTAATAAGGCAACAACTGCCGCAGCCATCACATAACGCTTCCCACTCGCTATGGTTTAATTCTGCTAGCGTAAAACGCGACCAAAATTGCGGGCGCAAGGCATCGGTCGCTGACGCATCTAGTAGTGAAAGCTTATCTGGTTTTGATTCGATTTTTTCCTGAGGCTTCATATCTACACTAATACCAGCATCTAAGTTGGCCTCATGGTTGTGTAACAAATTTAGTGTCATAAAGTTGCCGTAGCATTTTGATAAAGAGCGTTACAGTATTATAGCTGTTTTTGCTTAACATGGGCGTTAAGGTAGTAAAAGTAAGGAAAACGATAAATTAAAAATAAAGAGCTTGTTGAAATTTAGCAGACAAATAACATTTTTAACGTAAAACTCATAACATAAAAAAGGACAATAATATGTCAATTAAAACCTTTGAATTAATCAGTACCACCGATAATGGGGTTGAGCTTATCAGCTATGTTGCGCTGCCAGAAAACGCCTCAGATGAAAATCCTGTAGCAGGTATTTTGGTCGCCCCCGAATGGTGGGGTGTGGTCGATCATCCAAAATCAGTCGTTGAACGCTTGGCCAAAGCAGGTTATGCCGCTGTGGCGATGGACGTCTATGGTGACGGCAAACTGACCACCGATGCAGCAATGGCAAACATGTGGATGGAACAAGTCCTTGCCGATCAAGACATGCTTATGACCCGCTGCCGTTTAATCCTCAATGATTTCAGTGACCAGTTGGCAGTTAATGGCGACAATTTAGCAGCGATTGGTTTTTGCTTTGGCGGCAAAGTCGTGCTCGATATGGCGCGCGAAGCCATGCCATTAAAAGCAGTCGCTACTTTCCACGGTAACCCATCACCAAAACAGCCAGCGGACAAAAACTTCACCGCCAAAGTATTGGTCGCCCACGGTCGTGATGATTCGATGGTATCTATGGAAGCGATAGAAGGTCTAAAATCTGAGCTAGACGCTGCCGATGTTGACTACACGATCGATGTGTATGATAACGCCAAGCACGGCTTTACCAATCCACATGCCGACGAGCGCGCTGCCAAAAACGAGGTAGATCTTGGTTATAATGAAACTGCGGCTAAGCAAAGCTGGGAAAATATGTTGGAGTTTATGAAAACTAATTTGGCATAAAGCTTTATAGTTTTTTATTATAGATAACGACACAACAATAAGGGCAGCTTACTATTTAAGCTGCCCTTATTGTTGCAATAGAATGACCAGTCTTGTGCTTATCGTCAAATAACGTCATTATCACTCTATTATCGGATGGATTGAGTGACGAGGATGCTATACCTATTTATCAACCAGCTGGGTTGGCTGGCTTTTATTGTTCTATTGACCGTAGTGGTCGCGTTATACGCTAAGATAAATAAGCAGCTTAAACAATTACGCGGCGACATTAGGCAATTACAAGCTGAGAGTAAACAGCATAAAAATAGTACGCCAATAGAAAATCTCGACCATTCTATCGCTATTAATACCGTAGAAGCAGAAGATAATGTTTCTGAGTTATCATCGGCACAAGCAGCTGATGTCACGCCAAGCACCTGGCCTCCTAGCTTAAGCGATTCACCATCTCAAGAAGCGAAAGCCACTTCTCCCGCCTCAGCTATACCGCCTTTTGACTCTATCAAAAACCGACCTGCAAAGCCGCAGGTACCAAAACCCAATTCTACTATAGAGCCTGATGAGCGCTCACTCCCTATCGTCACCTCTCTGATCCATTCCATTAAAAACTGGTTTTTTGGTGGCAATTTAGTGGTTCGTGTTGGTGTCTTAGTATTACTGGTCGGCGTGGTGTTATTGCTGCGCTTATTAAGCGACTATATCGAAATACCGATTACCGTAAAGCTCATTGCCATAGGAATTATTGGTTTAGGGCTAGCAGGACTAGGCCTAAAATTAGCAAAAAATCGCTTTGCTTACGGTATCACTTTGCAAGGCGCTGGTTTAGCGATTGCTTATTTGACGACTTTTTTTGCCTATAGCGTTTATCAGGTGCTAGCAAGTGTGCCGAGCTTTATTGGTCTTGGTATATTATCGGCCATTACGATTGGCTTAGCAGTGCGCCAAAACGCCTTACCCTTAGCATTATTAGCCTTATCTGGTGGGTTTTTTGCCCCCATATTGACCAGTAGTGATATCGGTAATTTAGTAACGCTATTCAGTTATTACTTATTATTAAATATTACTATTGCCGTTATTGCCCATTACCGTACTTGGAAAATGCTAAATTTATTGGGTGTAGGCGTGACGTTTGGGTTGGCATACTATTGGGGGCTCACGGAGAATTTAATAGCAATTATTGATAATCAGCGCTGGGCTTTAGTGCTGCTGGTAGCGTTACATTTGATTCTCTATCTGTTTGTCGTCATTCGCTACGCCCAACAGATCATTGCTTATAATACTGCTAATCAAGAAGATGTTAACAACGCCAATAATGGCTATTTATTTCCCATCGATACCGGCTTGCTATTTTCAGTACCGATATTAGCATTTGGCTTATTTTCAGCGCTATTACACGATATCAATCACGCATTGACCATCACCAGCGCTATTTTAGCAGCGATATATCTAGGACTTGGCTGGACGTTTATTCAGCGTAGTCAGCGCTATGCCTTAATCACTGAAGGGATGTTGGCATTAGGGTTTGGGTTTTTAGCCTTGATAATTCCGCTAGCGTTAAATGCCGAATGGATAGCTTTTGGCTGGTCGGTACAAGGGCTGGCGTTGGTATGGTTTGGGCGGCGCTCGCTACGTGCGTGGTCAGTATTATTCGGCTTATTATTACAGCTCATCAGCATTGGTATACTGTTAAATAATTTCGTCATTGGTATTGAGCATTATCCCACACTCGCTTTAACCATTTCTGCCATTAGTGCGCTTGCTAGCGTTTTCATCTTACGTGCCAGCAACTCGCCTATTTTGTCTGACAACGAAGAAATTCAAAACTCAGTTAGCACTAATCATACAACATCAGAGTTTAGCAAGATATTAGGCATCAGCGAGACAGCCGCTCAGCAATGGCTTGCCAGTATCAACAGCCAAAGTACGGCGTTTAAACTGATTTGGCAACATCCAACTTTGATACGATTTTTGACCTTTACCGCGATGGGCTGGCTACTTTACGTCTTGATGATTGATTTTGATCAATGGCTCACCAGCTGGCAATTGGCAACGACAGCACTGATAGCGCTAGCCACTTTAGCAAGCTTACTCATTTATTGGATAATAAATCAGTATCGTTCGTGGCACGAGATTAGACAATTTAGCCATGGTTTACTGCTGCTGTTTTATGCTGTATTGATATTTCAGCTGCCACAAAAGTATGAGTTTGACTATCAATGGACGACGTTTCATTGGCCGATACTTATGACGTTATGCATTGGCTGGTTGGTGCTTGGGCAAGGTTGGATAAAAACATGGCACAGCTATGATAATAACGATTCTGAATTAAAAGGTTACGATAGCGCCAGCTGGCTTGGTACTGGAATTATAGTTTTAGCAGAAGTGCTACATTATAGATTGCCTGATTCAGACGGGGTGACAACTATTTTGGTTCCCGTTGCGCTTATGCTGGCTGGACTGTGGGGGACTTATCGTTATAGCATCGCTCGATACAGCCATGCACAATCGAAAATACCAGCCTTACCTCTGGCTCCTTATTGGTTTGATTGGCAAGGTGCACTGTTAGGCAGTGCCAAAATCTTTGTGCCATTAACATTGTGCTGGGTTATTTTTACCAACTTCTCTTATGATGGTGTGATTTGGGGACTCCCTTATATTCCACTGTTTAACCTCTATGATGTAACGTTATGGCTGGTGGTATTTTACGGTTTGGGTGTTTATTTACTGCGTCAACCACACAGCATGCATCCCACAAATCTATTAAAAAGCATTTATAAAAGTGACACTTTACTGACTTTTTTAGTACTCATTAGCTTTTGGATAGTCTCCAGTATGTTGGTCAGAACCCTGCACGCTTTTATTGACACCCCGCTATGGGTGGGTGGCGCTTGGAGTAGTGAGCAAGTACAGACAGGACTGACGATTTCGTGGACGCTAATCGCCTTAGTCGCGACTGTTATCGCCAGTCGCTATTGGCAGCGAACGCTATGGTTTATGGGTGTTGGTCTATTAGGTATCGTTGTCTTAAAATTGGTCTTGGTTGATTTATCCCAGACCGAGGCGATTTGGCGGGTCGTATCTTTCCTTGGTGCTGGTAGCTTGATATTGGTGATTGGTTATTTAGCACCGCTGCCGCCCACGCATGATGACCTAGTGGACGAAGGTAAATAATAGTTTCAGGTGAGCGTCAACTGAAATGATAGCGTCAGCATTTTTTAGCATCCGTACTTTTTAGCATCAGTACCTTGCTTATGTAGTAAACTGAACCTCATTAAAAAGTAAATGACGCTAGAGCATGTCCTAGTCTTACTTTTAGCATTTTTTATAAAAGGTTATAAAAGCAGATGGATAAGAGAGCAAGTATTCAGTGGTTCCCTGGGCATATGAACAAAGCCCGCAATGAAATCAAAGAAATTATGCCGCAGATGGATGTGGTTATCGAAGTGATTGACGCCCGTATTCCTTATAGCAGTGAAAACCCAATGGTTGCAGCACTACGTGGCGAAAAACCAGTCATCAAAATTCTGAACAAAGCCGACCTTGCTGATCCAGAATTGACCCAAACGTGGATGGATTATCTTGAGCAGCAAGATGGCGTCAAAGCAATCGCTTGTGATAATAATAAAGCCGATGATGTAAAACGTATCATTGCTATCTGTAAACAACTTGTGCCCAATAAAGTCGGTACCGGTCGCCAAATCAAAGCCATGATTATGGGTATTCCAAACGTCGGTAAATCCACCTTGATTAACACCTTAGCGGGACGCGCCGTGGCAAGGACTGGTGATGAGCCAGCGGTAACCAAATCGCAGCAACTGATTAAACTTGACGATGACATCATGCTCTATGACACGCCTGGTATGCTATGGCCAAAGGTTGAAAACGAAAACTCTGGCTATCGCTTGGCCGCAACGGGCGGTATTCGTGATACCGCGTTTGATTTCGATGATGTCGCGGGTTATACCGCTGAATATTTGCTAAGTGCCTATCCTGAGCTATTAAAATCGCGCTATAAAATTGACGAACTGCCCAAGACAGACTGGGAGTTTTTTGAAATGGCGGGGCGTAATCGCGGTTGTGTACGCGCAGGCAATCAAGTCGATACCTATCGCATGTCTGAGATTTTGGTGAATGAGCTGCGTAGCGGCAAGCTTGGACGTATTACGCTCGAAACCCCAGCCATGACTGAGGCTGAAGAACTCGTCGTCGCTGAGCAACGACTCGCCGCTGAAGAAAAAAGGCTGGCTAAAGAAGAAGAGAAACGCCTACGTCGATTAAAAACGCGGAAGAATCGGAAGTAAACGCTCACTAACATAGCTGGCAAGGTGCGCCTAGCGCACCTTTTATATTTTATTACTTACCTTTAACTTATTTAAAAATCTGCTCATATTTTAGTTGGCAAACAATATAATCAATGATTATTTCATCCTACGGTACTAATAACGAAGCTCATCTACTATTGTCTTGCATCAATCGTATTACACCCCATACACACTCTTAACCCCAAACTTTATATATCCCTGTTCAATTTACAAGGAATACTCTTGCCTACCCAATTCTCTCAGTCATCAACCTCTCTCAACTCCCTCGCCCCGCGCCTTCTCGATTGGTTCGCCGAAAATGGTCGCCATGATTTACCTTGGCAACAACACCAAACCGACACGCCCAACCCTTATATCGTTTGGCTGTCCGAAGTCATGCTGCAGCAGACGCAAGTAACGACAGTGTTGCCCTATTTTGCCCGCTTTATGGCGTCGTTTCCGACGGTACAAGATTTGGCAACAGCTGAATGGGATACGGTAGCGGAACATTGGGCGGGGCTTGGCTATTATGCGCGGGCGCGTAATTTACATAAAGGCGCAAAGCAACTAGTCGAAGTTATCAATGAGACTGGTGACTTTCCACAGACCCTAGCTGGTTGGGAAGCGATATCAGGTGTTGGGCCATCAACGGCTGGGGCGATTATGGCCATGGGGCTACATCGTTATGGTGTCATTTGCGATGGCAATGTTAAACGCGTGTTGACGCGTTGGGCCGCCATCGATGGCGATATTACCAAATCTGCCACGACCAAAGAGTTATGGACATTGGCTGAGCGTTTAACGCCTGTCGATGACTCAGGACTGTTCGCGCAAGCAATGATGGATATGGGCGCAACCTTATGTACCCGTAGCAAACCTGCTTGCTTATTATGTCCATTACAAGAGGATTGCATTGCCCATGCACAAGGACGCGAAACCGATTATCCCGTTAAAGCAAAAAAGCAGCCCAAGCCAAGTAAGTTTAGCAATGCATTATTAATTGAAGATACAAATGGCAAAATACTGTGGCTACAGCGCCCTGACAATGGCATTTGGGGCGGTCTGTGGAGCTTGCCGCTACAATTTGTAGAAAAGATTAACGGCAAAGTGAATGCTAAAGCTGCTGATAAAAATAATGGCAAAAATACAGATGATAAAATAAGCGCAGCGACTGGTAATCAGCCATTAAAAGTTGCTAGCAATGAAAAAGTATACGAAGCAGAGTTTACTACTGCTGAGCAAATTATTAATGAGTGGCTGGATAAAAATAAATTGGATGCAAAAGCCGTCAATAAAACCTTGTTAGATGACGCACCGATTAAACATTCATTGACTCACTTTCATTGGTATTTAACCCCGCAATCCATTACGTTAAATGATAAGCAAGCGCAAGATATAACCGAAGCATTGCAAGCTGCTGAGATTAATGTGAATTGGCTAAATGGTGATGCCGCACAGGCAACGCTTGGATTGCCACGAGCGATGGTTAAGATTTTGGAATAAGTATTTATACCTATAGTCAAAATATCTCAAAAACCTAACGGTACTGCTGATATAAGCTCTTTGATTATAAATACTGAAAATCACTTAATACCGTATGAAAAAAGCGACTTAACATCATGCTAAGTCGCTTTTTTATTTAACGTACTTTATCACTGGCGTTAGCGCTAAGACTTCGGCACACGTAAGCGCATTAAGCCTTCTTGCTGCACAGTGGCAACCAGCTTGCCGTCTTGCCAAAACTGCCCGTGATTCAACCCTTTAGCATTGGACGTGGTATCGCTCCACATGTCATATAACATCCAATCATTTAGATCAAAATCACGATGAAAATGCATCGAATGGTCGATACTAGCGGCTTGCAAGCCACTGGTCATAAAGCTAACCCCATGTGACATGAGCCCTGTGCCGACCAAATAAAAATCGGATGAAAATGCCAAAAGCGCTTGCTGAATGGCTACTGGCTGATTACCCAATTCATGAATACGCAGCCAGTTTGCCTGCTTGGGCTTCATTGGTTCCGGATGAATCGGATCACGCGGTTTAACCGGTTTAATCTCGACATGACGACGACGCATAAATCGAGCTTTGAGGGCGTCTGGCACTTTACCCACATACTCTTCTTTTAAATCCTGCTCAGCGAGCAAGTCCTCAGGTGGCGGATAAACGGGCATATCTTCTTGATACTCCAAGCCCTCCTCCATCGGCGAAAACGAGGCAATCATCGAAAATATCACTTGCTCGATAGGTGCTTTACCGCGTACTTCTTTATATTGAATCGCTGTCACCTCACGTGCCGATAGACTGCGGCCGTCACGCAAGCGGCGCACTTGATAAATCACTGGCTGATTGATGTCACCACCACGTAAAAAGTAGCCGTGTAATGAATGGCAGGGCTTGTCTTTGTCCAACGTATGCGATGCTGCCATAATCGCTTGGGCGAGTACTTGCCCACCAAAAATACGGGCACCAACATAGTCATGGCTCTTACCCTCAAAGACATCAGGGGTAACTTCGATAAGCGCCACGGTAGCCAGCAGCTCATCAATCAGTTGCGAATAATCGGACATGACGATATGTTTCCTTATTTTTTATCAAAAACGCTAAGCATCTAGATATAAGCGCCAAACGATATCAATACGGTATAGCTTAAGCCAATGGGGCGTTTTAATCCAAAATAAAATCAATTGTAGGGCGTGGCCGTAATCTGAACGAAAGCGATTAAATGGCCCATAAAATGATAGCTAAAAGCTCATTATAAAACCAAAGGTCAAACATCTTAACCAATATTGTGGGCTTTGACTAGCGACCGCGCTGATTTGCGAATATCACTCTGCTTATATAAAGCAAAAAGAATTCAATACGATAAACGAAGTAATAAAAAGCATCAAGAGGCATAAAGTATAAAAACGAGATGTTTTATACACCTCGTTTTTATATTACTCTATAGACTTACGGTTTCACTGCCACCAGTACCCGAATAGAATCTGGGACTAGGGATAAGTTGGCTAAGGCCTGCTCACCTTGCGCTTGTAACTGCTCTAAACGCTCCACCTCTTCTGGGCGTACGTTAGGGTTGATGGTTTGCAGATGCTTTAGACGCTTGATTTCACGCGACCACTGCTGGCTAAAGCGGGCACTTGCTTGCTCACCAATCTCCACTAACTGCTGACGGGCTATATCTTCAGCTTCATAATAACGCTGCTCAATCACATCGCCGCGCACTTTAATCACTTGGCGCGCACGGTTTTTATCCAAACGCTCAATATGCGGCATAATCATCTCCGCACTGATACGCGCTGATAAGTCACTGCCCTGCTCACTGATAAACACACGGATATTTTGTGTGGTTAAGGTCGCAGGCAAGTTAAGCAATCTTGGCGCAATGGCCTCTACGCGGAAATTCACTTCTAGCAACACCATACCTTGCGGTACGGCGGCACTTTTTAGCATCGCAACCGTGGTATTACCAAAGGTGCTGGTGCTCGCCAGCTCATAAATCGCGCGCATCAATGGATGCTCATGAGTAATAAATTCAATATCTTCACGCTGTAGCGCTTGCTCACGCTCGAATGTCAGCGTCATACCGTCTTCGTCACCAAGCGGTAAACCATCGATATAATCGCTAATCTCGGTGCTATCGATAGGTGCAATCACCCAAGAGCCATCGCGCTGAATATTATGCTCGATATTGGCTGAGGCAAAGAAACGCTCAATAAATTGTGGCAGTAGATTATGACCATCAAAATCACGCATGGCATCAGCGATACGTCCAGCAACGCGCGGACGGCACGAGTTATACTCTAATAGACGATCGCGACCTGCTTGTAGCTGGGCTTCTAATCCCAATCGGGTCTGCGCTGCTTCACTGATGATATCTTCTAGCGTGGTACGGTTCGCGTCGGTATCCGCCCCTTCAAGCATCGGCTTCAACTCTTGAATATATTGCTCTTGTACACTTTGCGCCGTCGGTGAAATCTGATTGAACATATTGAGCGCATTGTTGTACCATTTATAAAGGCGCTCTTGTGCGGTGCCTTGTACATACGGTATATGTAGCATAATTTGCTGCGTTTGCCCGATGCGATCTAGACGACCGATACGCTGCTCTAAGGTATCAGGATTGGCGGGTAAATCCCACAATATCAGCTGGCTTGCAAACTGGAAGTTACGCCCTTCTGAACCAATCTCCGAGCATAACAATATCTGCGCGCCTTCACTATCGGCAAAAAACGCCGCCGCTTGGTCACGCTCAAGCAGGGTCATTTGCTCGGTAAAGATAGCCGTTTTGATACCAGCATGCAGACGCAATACCGCCTCTAAACTCTCAACGGTCGCACCACTACGGGCAATCAACAGCACTTTTTTATGCTTAAGCTCGCCTTTTAAGATATCAATCAACCAAGGCACACGTGGGTCATCTTCTAACCAGCCACCATCAGGCTGGTTCTCTTCACCCCATAGCTGCTCACGCAATTTACCATTGGTTTGATAACTATCAATCCATGCTTCAGGTAATGGCAGTGGATAAGGCTGGCTGCTACGTCCGTGGAATCCTTTAACACTTTCACGGGTATTGCGGAACAAAATACGCCCAGTACCGTGGCGGTCTAGTAGCTCATTGAGCGCGTAAGTACGTAATTTTTCGTCATCATTAATCGTCGATAATTCATCGAGACTGATATCTAGCAGACTGCTTAATGCCGCGATTTGACCGTCATTTAACGGCTTATCTTCTATTAGTACGCTTGCAACCGCTGCGGTTTCTGCAAAGGCTTCTTGACCGTCAATAAACTCATCCAAATCATCAAAACGATCAGGGTCTAATAAACGCAGACGAGCAAAGTGACTTTGTGCCCCAAGCTGCTCAGGTGTGGCGGTCAATAACATAACCCCTGCCGTTTCTTCGGCAAAGTCGACAATCAAGTCATACTTATCATTGCCGCCTTGCGCTTCATCCCAATGCAGATGATGCGCTTCATCAACGACTAATAAATCAAATCCTGCGTCCATGGCTTGGTCATATAAGTCAGGATGGTCAAGCAATAAATCCATACCGGCAATGATACATTGTTCGGTAGCAAAAACGTTTTGCTCAGGGTCATGCTCTTTAATGGCTGCTGCACGTACCAAGTCAAACAAGGCAAAATTTAGGTTAAAACGACGGCGCAGCTCAATCATCCATTGATATTGCAGACTGTCTGGTACCAGAATGAGTACGCGCTCAGCTTTACCCGTCAGTAGTTGCTGATGAATAATCAGACCCGCTTCAATGGTTTTACCCAAACCAACTTCATCAGCGAGCAAGACACGCGGCGCGATACGTTTGCCAACTTCATGCGCGATATAAAGCTGATGCTCAATAATATCGACACGTGCACCCATCAAACCTTTGAGCGGATGACCGGCAAGCGCTGATTGCATACGCAAGATATCTTGGCGTAGCTCATACCAATCACCACGCTCAATACGACCAGCGAGCAAACGCTCAAGTGGTTTTGCTAAGGTGATATTGGCCGCCAGTCGGGTTTCCATTATCCCTTTTTCATGCTCGTCGACACTGTATTTGAGTACGCCCATCACTTCTTCGACCGCCGTCACCGTATAGGTATTACCGGCTTGATCAGAAATACTATCGCCAACTTTAAACACCACGCGCGATAACGGCGCAGAGTTTTTTGCATAAACACGCGTCTCTTCACTTTGCGGAAATAGAATATGCACACATCGATCATCTACATCGATGACCACCCCTAAGCCCAGCTCGGACTCCGTATCAGATAAATGGCGTTGACCAACGGTGAATTCGGTACTGTGCAATGAAGCGATAGAGATAGTCATAGGGCGATGTCTTTTTGTACTCAGGTGATAAGAAAATAGATGGCTAATGATGCGAGCCATAATGACCCATTCAGTATCATTAATATGCTGATAGTCATTGGCAATATCGGATAACGCCAGCTCATGGCTAGGTCGGACGATACAGCAGAGCATTATATAACGTTAGCGCCTAGATGAGTGCATTAAGTTGGCTTTTCAAGAGCAAATTTGGACAAGAATATGCCAAACCCAAGCATAAGTTGGTCTTATAAAACAATAAGATAACGACTCGCAAGTAAAGAAAAAATATTGTTATTATTTAATTGTTTCTATATTGTTAACATATGAAATATAACGTTTCTTTTTACTACCGACATTATATTAAGTCCTCCAAGTGATTTATTAAAAACAACCTCGAACGCTTATTAAATGACTCCCAGTATTTACGGGCATCATATTACCTTTTATAGTCGTTTAAGTTATGAATCATACGTTTATGAAGTCCATTAAACTATCATTTAAAGTGATAGGCCTGAAAGTGAATAGTTCAGTATTTTGTAGTAACTGATATCTCACTTTAAGTAAGTTTACGCATCCCACATGATTGATTACAACCTGCACATAGCTTTGACAATCTCCTTTGTACATCCTAATCCCAAGGACAAACACCACCATGAGTGACTCCAAAAAGGTTGGTTTTTTCAACCAAGTTAGTACCCAAGTTACTACTATTTTATTTATTGCTTTTGCGGTCGTTCTCGCGGTCGTTGTTTATGTCGTTGATAAAGAAGGCTATGAAAAAATTCGCCTTGAATCCGCAAAACTGGTGGCTGAACGTGGTAATACAGCGGTTAATAGTATCTCTGCCGATATCAATCGGGTGATGCGTAGTGCGCTGCTATTGCAGCAAAGCGCACAAACCTTGCCTCCACAAGAGGCGATTCTACAAGCCAGTGCGGCCAATGCTTTTGATAAGCGAGATTACAACCTATTGGGTAGTGGTGGAATTTGGCCTGAAAACGGTGCGCTTGGGGCTAATACTGCCACCCATCCGTTTTTGATGGTACGTCAAAACGGTGACTATCAAGCGGTACTAAGCGATCCCAACCCAGCTAATCCTTATTATCAAGAAGATTGGTTTAGCGTCTTAAAACTACTCAAGCCTGACAGCTGTATCTGGAACCATGTTCGCGCCACCCAAACCAAAGGCGAGCTGGCAATGAGCTGCGGTGTGGCCATCGAGCGTGACAATCAGTTTTGGGGCGCCAGTACCGTTAACTTCACCCTTAATCAGCTGCAAGAAAATATCGTAAAGCTAAGCGAAAGCTCGGGTTCAGGCTACATTTTATTATTGGATAACAGTGATAAAGTTATCGCCTCGTCTAACCCTGAGCGCCTAAGCTATATCGATGAAGAGAGCGGTACGCCACTTGATATCAAACAAGTCATCAACTCAGATCCCGCTTGGCAACCGGTGCTTAACTTCTTAGAAACCCAGCGTAACGAGACTATCGAGCGGGTCGCCGCCAGCGTCTCGCCACAAGTCCAGCAAGTACTGACCACGCTTGATAAAGCCGAAACTGGTACGGCAAAAGGTTATTATTTGGTCAATTATGCGGCTTACTTAAATAACGGTGAGAATCAGCAAAACGCGATGGATAGCCGCTTATTGCAGAGCTTTGAGTTGGCAAAAGACAGTTACTATAATGGCAGCCAAGCCTATGTCTTTGAGATTCCTGAGACTTACTGGAAGCTCATCGTTGTACAACCTGATGCTGAAATTAACGCCATCGCCGATAACTTGAGTGAAAACTTAATCAACTGGATCGCTTTGGCGCTATTACTCACGGCTGGTGTCATTTACTTTATGCTGACGTATTTGGCATTTAAGCCGTTAAAAGAGACCACCGATAAAATCTCTCAAGCAGAAAACCTGATCGATAATAAACAATACAATAAGCTAAGCTCGGTTAAATTCACTGAAGGTCGCAACGAGATTGGGTTGGTCAACGGCTCTATTAATGATCTATTAGATCGAATTCAATCCAATGAAGGGAAGCTTGCCAATATCAATCAACAGCTCGAGATTAAAGTTGAAGAGCGTACCGCTGAGCTGCAAGATACGCTAAAAGAGCTGAAAAACTCACAGCTGCAATTGATTCGTTCAGAAAAAATGGCGACTTTAGGTCAAATGGTGGCAGGCGTCGCCCATGAAGTAAACACCCCTCTGTCTTATGTGCAAAATAACCTTGAGATTATCGGTCAGTTGACTGAGCAATACGAGGAATTGATCGAATTGGTACAAGGGCTAAAAGGTATCAAGTCGGATGCTGGGGCAACCAATGGCAAAATCGACAAATTATTGGCCAAGATTGTCAGTGCGTCTGATGAAATCCAAGAAGATGACCTGTCAGCTGAGCTAAAAGAGCTGATTAAAGATTCGTTGTTTGGCGTCGAACAGATCACTGAGATGGTACTTAACTTGCGCAATTTTGCCCGTCTCGATGAATCAAAGGTAAAAACCATCGACGTGCGGGAATGTATCGAAGCCTCACTGAAAATCGCGGGTAACTCTATCAGACATCAAGAGATTGTTACTGACTTTGCGCCAACACCTGAGGTTAAATGCTCACCGTCACAGATCAATCAAGTATTGGTCAACCTGTTAAATAACGCCTCGCAAGCCATAGACCAAAGCCCTGATGGCAAAATCGACGTTCGTACCCGCGCTGATGACAACAATGTTTATATCGATGTCAGCGACAATGGTAAAGGCATGAATGCAGCAGTGCTCAATCAAATATTTGAGCCGTTCTTTACCACCAAAGGCGCAGGTGAAGGTACAGGGCTTGGTATGGCCATCAGTCAACAGATTATGGAGCAGCATAATGGCGATATTAAAGCCGTATCGACTGAAGGCCTTGGCACCACGTTTACTTTGACTTTACCTATTAATAACGATTTAACAGAGAAAAACCTAGTTGCGTAAGCGCTAGGTTGGCTTTTAATTTTAATCATTATTGGCAGTTTTATTATCATTATTCATCATAAGGATATCATCATGAATGACAATGAAAACGAAATCGAAATTGAAGATGACTCAAATGTACCAGAAAACAGTACTGAGCCAAAACCGAAACTGGCATTTATCGACGATGAAAAGCGTATTTTACGTTCTATGAAACTATTGTTTCGTAAAACGCATGACGTTTTTATTACCACCGATCCCAATGAATACATCGATTACATCAAAAAAAACCATGTACACGTCGCGGTCAGTGACCAGCGTATGCCCGAGCGTGTCGGTGTCGATATATTACGAGAAGTGAAAGACATCTCACCGTCTACCATGCGTATATTATTGACCGGTTACGCTGATTTAAATGCCATTATTGGTTCTATTAATGATGGTGAAATTTATCGTTATTTGACCAAGCCGTGTAAATCTGAAGAGCTGCTCGCCGTCGTCGGTCGTGCCACCGAAATCGCCTTGACCTATAACCCAGACGAAGATGGCGACCAAATTGATAGCTCGGACAATAAGCAAACGCTATTGGTCATCGATGAAACTGACGAGCTGATTGAGCAAATCCGTAAACAGTTCTCTCACAGTTATAAGGTACTGCACGCCAAAGGTTTAGAAGAGGCTTATGATTATTTGGCGAACGAAGATATCGGTGTGTGTATTACCGACATCAACGTCAGTGGTGAGAATATCGCACCGATTATCTTTACCTTAAAACAAGACGCGCCGCATTTAGTAGTCTTGGTACAGACAGAATTTCAAGACGCTGGCTTGCTGATTGATTTGATTAACAAAGGACAAGTTTATCGCTGCTTACCGAAGCCGATGCGCGCAAGCTTGCTCGAAATCAGCGTCAATCGTGCGTTCCAGCATCATGCGAAACTCAAAGCCAGTCCTGAATTGGTCAAACGTTATGAAGTAGAGCATGACCCTGAAAACGATATTCGCATCGACTTGAGCAGTCGGGTACGTAGTCTGATTGGTAAATTGCGTAAGCGTTTTTCTTTATAAGCGCATAACTTTACAGCGCTTGGATTTATCACATTATAAGCGATAAAAGATTATTGTCCAATAAAACAAAACCTCTACTTCCAAGCTGAAGTAGAGGTTTTTTGCTTTGTACTTTTGACTAAATACAGCAACGTGCTACATTAAGCCGATAATAACCAGAGCCCATTTACAATAACAACGAGATAAGGAATCATCATGCAAGCCGTTTTTTTAGATAAAGGTACTTTTTCTGATAATGTCAAATTGCCAGCGCCGACTGGTGTGACTGACTATATTACTTATAATGATACGCCACAAGATAATGACCTCATGATCGAGCGCTGCAAAGACGCTGACATTATTATCACCAATAAAGTCCAAATTAGCGCCGAGGTGATTGCCAAACTACCCAAGCTTAAGCTCATTCAACTGACTGCGACTGGTATGAATAACGTCGACCAAGACGCTTGTCGCAAGCATAATATTACGCTTTATAATGTCGCCGGTTATGCAGTAAAAAGCGTGCCTGAACATACCTTTATGTTAATGCTGGCGGCGATGCGTGCGGGTATCTATTATCACAATAAAGCCATCGATGGCACGTGGGCTGATAACGGTAATTTTTGCCTACTTGATATTCCACTGATAGATTTGGAAGATAAAACGCTGGGTATTATTGGCATCGGTACTATTGGTAAACGCGTGACTGACATCGCCCGCGCCTTTGGCATGACGGTATTATGGGCGGAGCATCAAGGGCAAGCGCCGCGTAATGACAACTATACGGACTTTGACGAAGTGCTAGCTCGTGCTGATGTCATCAGTTTACATTGCCCACTAAATGATGCTACCCAGCATTTGATTAATGCAGATACGCTAGCAAAAATGGCCAAGCAACCACTCATCGTCAACGTCGCCCGTGGCGGTATCGTTGATAGCCAAGCGCTGACTGATGCGCTCAATAACGAGCAAATCATCGGCTATGCCAGTGATGTTTTTGAGCAAGAGCCCGTCATCGATGACGATCCTTTATTAACCATTGCCAATCATCCACGGGTGATATTTAGCCCGCATAACGCTTGGGGCAGTAAAAGCGCTCAAGACACCTTGTGGCAAATACTAAGCAAGCAAGTGACTGACTTTATCGAACAGAATTAGAGAGCTTAGCAAGTTACTATCAAGTAAAGTGCAGCCATTCATCTTTGATTTTACGGTATTTAAGCATGACACGATCGGTTAGGTAGTTATTGTTGACGCGCCACGGATAACGGTCACCTTGTTTCGGCAACTCATCTTTGGCACGGCTGACATAACCTGCCGATAGCGCGCCAAGTACCGTATCTGGCTGCACCTTTACTTGCTGATGCTCATTTTTAGCCTGCGCCACTACTGTTTTATAATTGCCTTTACTCATATAATTCAGTAAGCGCAGGACATATTGGCAGGCCAAATCGATTTTTAGTGTCCAAGAAGCGTTGGTATAGCCGAACATAATGGCCATATTTGGTACGCCCTCCAGCATCACCGCCTTATAGGTCATCCGCGAACCTACATCGACGGCTTGACCGTCAACATATAACGCAGCACCGCCCAGCATCTGTAATTTGAGACCGGTCGCAGTGACAATGATATCGGCATCCAAATGCTTGCCTGATGTTAAGGCGATACCCGTCTGGGTAAAATGACTGATCGTATCGGTAACGACCTCAGCGCGCTTGCTATGCAACGCCTTAAACAAGTCGCTATCAGGCACCGCACACAAACGCTCCTCCCACGGATTATAAGCAGGCTTAAAGTGGGCAACATCGACACCGCTACCTTTGAGCTCTTTTTTGACCCTATGATTTAACAGCGCTTTCATGATTTTTGGTGCGTGAAGCGCAGCTCGATAGACCCCTTGTTGAAACAGTACATTGCGCGTGCGTAGCAAGGTATAGGCCTGCGCTTTTGACAAAGGAGAGAACTTACCTGATAGCAAATCAAGCGCATGATCATCGCCCGGTACGCTGGCTACATAAGTCGGTGAGCGTTGCAGCATAGTAACGTGGCGCGCGCATTGTTTACCATTTTTATCAACTAACGCTGGTATCAGCGTCATTGCTGTCGCTCCACTACCGATGACGACTACTTTTTTATCATCATAGGCCGTATCTTGCCAATGCTGTGGATGGACAATCTCACCTTTGAAATTTTCTTCATCTTTAAAGTAAGGACGATAGCCAGTCTCATAATCATAATAACCAGTCGCTCCGACCACGAAGTTTGCGCTTAGGTTAAATACTTCGCCACTAATATGATTTTTAATCAACGCGGTCCATTGCAGGCTACTACTTGACCACGATAACTGCTGCAGCTCGTGCTGATAGCGAATGTGCTCTACCACCTTAAACTCGCGTGCAGTGTCAGCGATATAGTTTTTAATATCGTCGCCTTTTGCCAGCATTCTATGGTTGAGCCATGGGCGAAAGCTATAACCAAAGGTCAGCGCATCAGAATCAGAACGAATACCAGGATAGGTAAATAAATCCCATGTACCACCCAAATCGGCTCGCTTTTCTATGATTAAAAAGCGCTGACTATTATTTTTTTTGGTTCGCAGTTTCTTTTTAGAGTGCTTATGATTAAAAAAATGTGGATGACGTTTTTGCGCCACCTGTTGCTGGAGATGACAAGCCATACTGATGCCTGCGATACCAGCACCTCATAATCTGCAGGCAAGCCTGTCGAAGTTTCTTTGGGTTTAAAGTGTTTTTTAACGGCCTGCTTAGCGGTAGTAATATCAAGCATAATACGATCCTTGTCTTTGCATGACTGACTTTAAAATGATTAACTTTAAAAAGGACTAGGGCTTTCCCAATCCATCCATGCGCCCAGCGTGGGATGTTTGAGGCGTAATTGTTGGGCATGTAAATTGAGCCTTGGCGCAATATCTAACGCGCTGCCTTCGGCATAAATAGGGTCGCCAATGATGACATGATCGACGTGTACCATATGGACGCGCAACTGATGACTGCGACCAGTCACTGGCTTTAACAGCACTCGCGTGACTGTCTGACCGTTGCATTGTTCATGTGCCAGTACTTCATACAGCGTTAATGCGTGCTTTGACCAATTAGGGTCGACAATATGGCGCGGTTTTGTGCTTGGTTCATAGCGTACTGGCACTGATATTTTGCCTGTTGCCCCCACACTCTCCCACTCACCAAACACCCGTGCTTGGTACTTCTTTTGAGGCAAACGCTCAATAAACTGCTTACTGATATTGGTTTGAGCCGCAGCGTTTTTGGCAAAGATCAGCAATCCCGAGGTATCCATATCGAGGCGATGAATCAATTTCACCGCTGGATTGGCGCGCTCCAGTCGAGCAAGCAAACTAACCTTGAGTGTTTTACCATCGACACTTAACAGACCTGCCGGTTTATCGACAACCCAAATATCATCGTCTTCGTAGACGGTAATTTCTTGCGCAAATGCTTGAAAAAACTCAAATGGGCGGGCTTTTTCTTGAATATTAAGGGCGTCAATTTCTTTATCGGTAAAAGGCATAGAGTGAACTACTTATATTAGGGGCTGTATAGAATTGGGAGATAGTTGAAAAAAATAAGCAACGCCTTACACT
>NZ_RRYX01000035.1:0-25397 GCF_014861375.1 Psychrobacter sp. FME5
TTCTTGCGATACACGTAAGTCCAGAACTCATCAACCTCTAAGCGTTCATAGTAGCGCTTCTTAGGCGCGATCTTATAAATGGATGAGCCTATGGTGCCCAATACTTTACCGATACTGACTGAGGCTATAACAGCTATGTCTCTAACGCCGCAACCTCTAACCGTCATTAGCCGTATGATGTCTTCTATTTTAGAATGACAGCCGTGATAGGTTAAGGCATGGTCACCAATAAATTGTCGTTTGCAGTCCTTGCATTGGTAGTTCTGCTTGCCATAGCTTTTTATGCCGTTTTTCTTTAAACTGGGACTGTGACAGTCGGGGCAGCTGATATCTATTTGTGTCTTCATAACCTCAAATATATCATCTTGCTTTGGCTGTCACCCTCCTTTTATCTCCTCAGCATACTTTCTGATACACCACCAATAATTTAGCTGCTGATAAAAAAATGCTTGCATGAAAAAACTATCTTTGATAATTTGTATATACAAATTAATAATACCACCAAATAATGTTGCCAACAAACGGCAACTAGTAAATTGTATAAACAATCACAAGGATTTGAGTATGACTACCGATAATGGATTGAGCAGAAACGCCACAAGCAACAATAATAAATTCACCCGCCGTGACGAAAGTCGCAATATCGCTGCACCTACTGGCAGTACATTAAACTGCAAAAGTTGGCTGACCGAAGCCCCTTATCGCATGCTACAAAACAACTTACACCCTGACGTCGCTGAAAACCCAAAAAGCTTGGTTGTGTATGGCGGTATCGGACGCGCAGCCCGTAACTGGGAAAGCTATGATCAAATCCTCGCGTCACTCAAAGAATTAGAAGACGATGAGACACTATTAGTGCAATCTGGTAAGCCTGTTGGCGTCTTTCAAACTCATGAAAATGCGCCGCGCGTATTAATTGCCAACTCCAATCTTGTCCCGCGTTGGGCAACGTGGGAGCATTTCAATGAGCTTGATCGCAAAGACTTATTTATGTATGGACAAATGACTGCCGGAAGCTGGATTTATATCGGCACTCAAGGCATCGTCCAAGGCACTTATGAGACTTTTGTCGAAGCTGGTCGTCAGCATTATGATGGCAGCTGGGCAGGACGTTGGATTTTGACCGCTGGTCTTGGCGGTATGGGTGGTGCTCAGCCATTAGCCGCGACCTTTGCTGGCGCGACCTCTCTAAACATCGAGTGCCAGCAGTCTAGTATTGATTTCCGTTTGCGTACGGGTTACGTCGATAAACAAGCTGACAATCTTGACCACGCTTATGAGCTTATTAAACAACATACGGACGCGGGTGAAGCGGTTTCTATCGCCCTACTTGGCAATGCCGCAGACATCTTGCCTGAGATGGTCAAGCGTGCCAATGCAGGCGAGATAAAACCTGACTTGGTCACTGACCAAACCTCAGCTCATGATTTAATCAATGGCTATCTGCCAAGTGGTTGGACAGTTGAAGAGTGGAAAGCGGCACAAGAAAATCCAGAGCAACATGAGGCATTAACCAAAGATGCCGCCGCGTCTTGTGCCGTACACGTACAGGCGATGCTAGACTTGCAAGCAATGGACATTCCAACGACTGATTATGGCAATAACATTCGTCAAGTTGCCTTTGATGAAGGGGTAAAAAATGCCTTTAATTTCCCGGGTTTTGTGCCCGCCTATATTCGTCCGCTGTTTTGCCAAGGTAAAGGGCCATTCCGCTGGGTAGCATTATCAGGCGATCCAGAAGATATCTACAAAACCGATCAAAAGATTAAAGAGCTGTTCCCTGAAAATCAGCATATTCATCGCTGGTTAGACATGGCAAAAGAGCGCATTCAGTTTCAAGGTTTGCCAGCACGTATCTGCTGGTTAGGTCTTGGTGAACGTGACAAAGCAGGTCTTGCTTTTAATCAGATGGTCAAAAACGGTGAATTAAAAGGTCCTATCGTTATCGGTCGTGACCATTTGGATACTGGCTCTGTTGCCAGCCCGAACCGCGAAACAGAAAGTATGAAAGATGGCTCAGATGCGGTGTCAGATTGGGCACTATTGAACGGCATGCTCAATGTCGCAGGCGGTGCCACTTGGGTATCATTGCATCATGGCGGTGGCGTAGGTATGGGGTACTCACAGCACTCAGGCATGGTCATCGTCGCTGATGGTACTGATGCGGCAGCCAAACGCTTGGCACGAGTATTAGTCAATGATTGTGGTTCTGGCGTTATGCGTCATGCAGATGCAGGCTACGAGCTAGCGATTAAAACTGCCAAAGATTATGGCTTAAAGCTACCGATGATTAAATAGAACAAACCACTTTTACACTATAAAAATAAATAACTAGGATAACTCGCATGACCACTATCAAAAAACTAACCCTACACCCGCGCCAATTAAGCTTCGAGATGTTGCGCGATATTTATGAGCGACCTGTCATACTGACACTACCTGAAAGCGCTTATGAAGCGATAGATGCCTCGCATGAAGATGTACAAACGATTATCCGCCGTGATAAGAGCGCTTATGGTATCAATACCGGTTTTGGTCTGTTGGCAAAAACCCGTATCAGTGATGATCAGCTTGAGCTACTCCAGCGTAACCTTATCGTTTCTCACTCAGTGGGTACTGGCGAGGCGCTGCCAGACAATGTAGTTCGGCTAATTATGGTGATGAAAGTTGCAAGCCTCGCGCAAGGCGTCTCTGGCGTCCGCCGCGTCGTGGTCGATAGCCTACTCGGTTTGATTAACAATCAAATTACCCCAAACATTCCGGCTAAAGGCTCCGTTGGCGCCTCTGGTGACTTAGCACCTTTATCGCATATGACACTGGCTATGATGGGCGAAGGCGATGTCTATGTTGGCGGCAAAAAAGTACCTGCTGCTGATGCGTTAGCGCAGCATGGTCTTGAGCCCATTACCCTAGCAGCCAAAGAAGGTCTTGCCCTTATTAACGGTACGCAGGTCTCAACCGCATTGGCATTGCGTGGTTATTTCTTAGCACAAGATTTACTTGAGACAGCCACCATCGTCGGCTCCATGTCTATTGATGCCGCCAAAGGCTCAGATGCCCCATTTGACGCACGTATTCATGAAGTGCGTGGTCATCATGGTCAAATTGAAATTGCCAAAGCGCATCGTCAGCTGATTAAAGGCAGTGCTATCCGTGCCTCCCATGATGGCGAGCAAGACGATAGAGTACAAGACCCTTATTGCTTGCGTTGCCAGCCACAAGTCATGGGCGCTTGCCTTGATATCATCAACCAAGCAGGCAAGACTTTATTAATTGAATCTAACGCGGTAACTGATAACCCACTTATTTTTAACAACGATGATGGTCCTGTTGCTATCTCAGGTGGTAACTTCCATGCTGAGCCAGTTGCCTTTGCCGCAGATATTTTAGCCTTGGCGATTGCTGAGATTGGTTCTATGTCTGAGCGCCGTGTGGCTTTATTGATTGATGCAACCTTGTCAGGTGGCTTACCACCATTCTTAGTTGATAATGCGGGGGTAAACTCAGGCTTTATGATTGCTCATGTGACGGCAGCGGCTCTGGCTTCAGAGAACAAGTCTATCGCCCATCCAGGCAGTGTCGATAGTATTCCAACCTCTGCCAACCAAGAAGACCATGTATCGATGGCCACTTATTGTGCGCGACGCCTATATGAGATGGCGCAAAATACCGCCACCATTATCGGCATTGAGCTCTTGGCTGCTGGTCAAGGTATCGATTTTTACTGTGGACTAGATACCTCAGAGTCGTTACAGACAGCGCATCAGAAACTACGCGAGCAAGTCACTTTTTATGATAAAGATCGCTACCTAGCGCCTGATATTGAAGCAGCAAAGCAACTGGTATTAGATGGTACGCTCACCGAATATTGGCAATCACTGCGTAGCGATTGGTACGAGTCTAAATAGGAAAGTTTTATATATTTAAAATCCACTCTCAATTATCTAATTTTATTGGTGTAGACCATACTAAATTGAGAGTCAGGTTTTATATTATGAAAGGAGGTCTACAATGACAATAGCCGTTAGCCACACTGCAGCTGATATGAGTCGGTGGACAGGACGTGCAGAGCCGTTTGAGTCTGCGCGCGCCCGCTACTGGCATCAAATAGTGAAGCCTTATGCCTTTGATAGCACCAGTCAGCAAAACGGCCAGCGCATTGGACTGGTTGGGTTCGCTTGTGACCAAGGCGTCAGACGTAATCAAGGACGCGTGGGTGCACGAGCTGCGCCGCCCTTGATTCGTCAGGCATTTGCGGCGCTGCCGGTCATCGCTGAGTTACAACAACGCTTTGATGGTCAATTACCAACCCTGCTGGGTGATGCTGGCGATATCCATTGTCATGATAATGATGATTTTGCCGAGCGTACCCTGGAGCAAGCCCAAGTAAAATATGCCGAGAAGATAAGTGATATTATCCAGCAAGGCGGTCTACCTATCGGGCTTGGTGGTGGTCATGCCATTGCTTATGGCAGTTTTTTAGGATTGTGGCAGGCGCTGTCATCAGAAACCTATAAGTCTACTAATGACGTTAGCAATATCGAAAACCATGTCAAAAGCAATGTTGAAAATGATGCAAGCACAATGCCTACCATCGGGGTGATTAACTTTGATGCGCATCTAGATATTCGTCAATCTGATGTCGCCACGTCTGGTACGCCATTTCGCCAGATTGCCGAGCACCTTGATAAACAAGGTCAGCCATTTCACTATTGCTGTATTGGCGTCAGTCGGTTTTCAAATACTGCCGCGCTCTTTGACCGTGCTGAGCAGTTAGGCGTACATATTATCAGTGACGAAGATTGCACCAATAAGAAGTGGAAAAAAATTGCTACTCAAATAGAGACCTTTATCAACGAAGTTGGTGTGGTCTACTTAACTATTGATATGGATTGCTTGCCATCGAGCGTCGTTCCTGGTGTCAGTGCGCCCGCCGCCTATGGTATTAACTTGGCATTCGTTGAGCGCGCGGTCAAACGTATCATGGCATCAGGCAAAGTAAAGATGGCTGATATTGCCGAGATTAACCCGACCTTTGATATTGATGCGCGCAGCTGTAAAGTCGCCGCTCGCCTCTTGGCGACTATTATCGAGCAGCATTTACTCATCACAGAAACGCACTAGCTTCAAAATAAGCAGGAGCACATCATGACTAATACAATAAATCCTACAAATCAAAAGCCTATAAATGATTCTACCCTTACAGCATTTGACCACATCATCATCAATGCCAATCTCGCCACCTTTTCAGCGCTATACGGGTTTGATATTTATAGCGCCAATCAAAGCAATGATCAAAACAACAATCAGAATGAAAGCACGCCTTATGGTCAATTAGGAAACGCTGCTATCGGTATCAAAGACGGCAAAATTGCATGGGTTGGTACGCATGAGCAAATAAAGCCGCATCTTACTCATTATAAAAGCGATCAAATCAAAGACGTTAATAGCAACTGGGTCACGCCCGGACTCATCGATTGCCATACCCATATCGTTTATGGCGGTAACCGCAGCAACGAGTTCGAAGCGCGATTGCAAGGTGCCAGCTATCAAGATATCGCGGCACAAGGTGGCGGCATTGTCTCAACCGTTAGCGCCACCCGCGCAGCGAATGAGGAAGAATTGTTTGCGCAAAGTGAAAAACGTCTGCTCGCGCTCATCAAAGAAGGCGTGACCAGTGTCGAAATCAAATCTGGGTATGGACTGGACTTAGACACTGAGCGCAAAATGCTAAAAGTCGCCCGCGCTCTCGGTGATAAACACAACATTCATGTCAGCACCACTTATTTGGCCGCCCATGCGCTACCATCAGAGTATAAAGACAATGCCGATGACTATATTGAGCAAGTTTGCCAGTGGTTACCAATCTTGCATAGCGAGGGCTTGGTCGATGCGGTCGATGGTTTCTGTGAAAAAATTGCCTTTACTGCTGAGCAGATTAAGCGCGTCTTTGAAGTCGCTCGTTCGTTAGACTTGCCAGTTAAGTTACATTCCGAACAGTTATCAAACATAGGCGCTAGCGCTTTGGTAGCAGCATACCAAGGATTATCAAGCGACCATCTTGAGCACTTAGTAGAAGACGATATTAAAAAAATGGCTGCAAGTAACACGGTAGCCGTGCTATTGCCGGGTGCTTTTTATACCCTGCGTGATACTAAGTTGCCACCGATTGAAGCATTGCGTAAACACCAAGTTCCGATTGCCGTTTCAACCGATTGCAACCCCGGCACTTCGCCACTCACATCGCTGTTATTAGCGATGAATATGGGCTGTACACTATTTTACTTAACCCCTGAAGAAGTGTTGGCAGGCGCAACGGTTCATGCGGCACAAGCGTTAGGTCTCGCCAACAAAGGTAAAATAGAAGTGGGTTACGATGCTGATTTGGCATTATGGGACATCGCGCGCCCTGCTGACCTAGCTTATCAAATGGGGCTAAATCCTATTGCAGGTATTATGGTTCAAGGTCAGTGGCATACCTAAGCAAAGTAATAACTGAACGCATAATATATTCTTAAAACCGTCGTTTAAAAACACAATAACCAATATACTTGCCTCTTTATTCTCCATAAACAGAGAAAAGAATATCAAGCATATTGGTTTTTTTGTTGAAGATTAAGAGGATTCTTAAGTGCTACTACTGTTAAGTGCTACTGGTTTGTTTTAAGTGGTTGCGGTATCAAATGACTCAGCCAATATCACATCGCCATCTTCACGCGTAATCATGACCGTCGCTGAGCGCGGGGTACTGCCACCCGCGACGGCGCCCCAGCTATTGCCTGGATGTTGAATATTAATAAAGAGGGTTTTAAAGTCTGGTGTCATGGTGATACCAGTCACCTCACAACCCTCAGGACCGACGAAAAAGCGTTTGATATTGTCATTGCTGGCAGGCATGCCGACTCGGGTTTGCTGCCCTGCTGAAGTGGTCATAAGCGAACCATCACTGACTTTGCCCGGTAGTGCCGCAAGCAACATACAACTGCTGGTATCCGTATAAGCGCCATCATCTGTCTGAATCCATAACACCCCGCGCGGATCAAAATACAGTCCGTCTGGCGACGATAAATCGTTGTTGTCATTTAGCTGTGATAAGTTCTCCGCTGATAAATCACTTGGCGAGGCAAACAGGTAGATATCCCACTCAAAACTTGTTGCCGCATGATTGCCACCTGCTTCTGCCCAGCGAATGATATGACCATTGTCATTACCGCGCGCTTTGCCGCCAACTTGATAGCTGCGTGGATTCGACGCTGAGAGCGGTTGATCATCACTTACGCCGCGATATTTATTATTGGTCAAGGTCACATATACCTCACCCGTTATCGGGCTGACCGATACCCATTCAGGTCGATCCATCTTAGTCGCCCCAACGACATCAGCAGCGGCACGAGCAAAGACCAATACCTCATCTTGTCCATGAAACGGCAAGACAGTATTAGAGGCATCCAATCCATTTTGACCATGGACAAGTGCTTTCCACGCCCCGCTGCCATCTTCATTAAAAATAGCAACATATAGCGTGCCATCGTCCAAATATTTATTGCCCGCTTTTAAGCCGCCGCCGATATCAGCATTTGACCACGTGGCTTTTGAGACGAATTTATAAATATATTCGCCGCGGGCATCGTCACCCATATAAAAGACCACGGGTTTACCTTGTTCAACAGGCGCATAGGCACAGTTTTCATGAGCAAAACGACCCAATGCCGTGCGTTTTTGCGGTATAGAATGTTGGTCAAAAGGGTCAATCTCGGTGATATAACCAAAGGTATTGAATGCATGACGGTAGTCATCAGCAGCGCTGGCACCGACGGCGGTCATATCCCAACGTGAAAACTCGTCAGGGATTGCAGCATCTTTGGCGTCAGGTGTATGCCACAAATATTCAAAGCCTGGGAAATTCTCCGTTGCCCCGTAGCGTTCACGACCGTAGTTGTGTCCAGTGCTCAATTGATTGGCATCTTGCCCGCGGGCAAAAACCCCTAAAAAGTTCTCTTCTGTGGTCAGATAAGTGCCCCAAGGTGATAGTCCAGCACCGCAGTTATTATTAATGCCGCGAGTTTGAAACCCTGTCGGATCAAACTTGGTCTTAACCAAATCAGATCCTGCAACAGGACCTGTTAATTGGGCAGTCGTACTGCTGGTAATGCGGCGATTGTATTTCGAATTGGGTACCATCTCATAACCCATACCATCAGCGCGGCGGCGCATCTCAACCACAGCGACCCCATGACAGTTGACCTCACGGCGCACGTCGCTTGCGAGGCGACGGTTTTGAAAAATTGCCGCAGCGCTACTATCTTGAATGACATGATAACCAAATGGGCTAAGCTCACTACTGTTTACATACTCATGATTCATCACCAGTAGACCATTCTCTGACGCTTTGGCATCGTACGCATTGCCGTTTTTGCCAAAAAACCACATGCCATCATGGTTGTCACCCATACGCCACTCAAACGACTCAGCGGACTGCTCACGATTGTCTTTCCAATCATCGATACCAGATATCAGCGGCATGCCTAGTGGTAATATCATCTCGGCTTTATAACCTGCTGCCACGCTCATGGTGTCAGCTTTTGAATGCGGTACGGCTGTAAACTTCAAAGTTTCAGGACGTTTTAAGTTACCTTGCGCAGGAATAGCGGCACTGTTATCGTCGCTGGGTTTAACAGGCAAGTTGCTATCATTATCGTCGCTACAGCCGACCAAAGGTAGTGCGCCAAAAAACGCCGCCGCCGTCAACCCTGTGCCACCTTTGAGGATACTGCGGCGATTCATACGGCGATTGATAATGGTTTGAAAGTCAATATTATCAGTCGGGTTAGAGTCTTCAACAACTTCGTGCGCAAGCGTTTGCTTGTTATTCAATGAGGTCATGTTCAGTCACCTTGTTAGGCTGGATTTAGTAGGCTGAGTTGGCATAAAAAATATCGCGGCGTTATCGTTGTAACGACCAAAATACGATTTATGTTTGAGTCTACTGAAACTCCATGACAACTTGATGACAAATTTTTAGATAATAATCTTTAAAAAACCATGCTGTTTTTGATATGTTAATCTAAGCATATAAAGCGCTACGTTATTTATATTTACGTCTTAAGAGCAACCTTCGACCAAATAGATAGCATCTGGTAACCCAATATCAATACTTTCGACCTCTCCCTTTAATAAACTTTGCTTGTCTGCCGTCCACTCTGTTGAGTTAATTCTATAATTATTAAGCTTTTGACCACCCTTGATATGATATTCAATCTGTATGGGCAACTTGTCTTCTTGATTATTCAGCTTGATGTTTTCGGCTTTTAATGTTTCTCCGAGTTGGGGCTCTTCTATCAATTTAAAGTTAACGTTAGCAATCAGGCTATAGTAGTCACCATCAACCGCATACTTATCGACTTCATAAGTCAGCTCGTTATTATGCGCTTTCATCACCTTTGTCACTGAATCACCAACATGGATGTCTGTATAAAAGGGTATGTTTGGAGCCTGAATAGCAATAAGAGCAACTTTGTTATCGATGATTTGATAGAGCAAAGAGGCGCGTTTACCGTACTCTTTATCCACATAGTTCAGTGCTGGATTACTGACGTAATAGCATTGCTCGTTGTCAGTTTTTTCTTTGGTCAGTCCTAGCTCATTTAGTAATTCAGGGGTAATAATCTGCCCAAAGCTTAGCTTTTGGTAGCCTGATGGATTGACGGTTTTATCATTAGATAACTTTTCTGCTTCGTTATTCCGTGCTTTATCCGCATTAGCAGGATTTATAGAACTAGAATTGATAGACGCATTATCTTTCTCAGCCGTATTTTTATCTATATTATCCGTTTGCGCCGTGGCATTATCATTTTCATTTGAATTTGCAGGCTGCGAGTCACAGCCTGCCAGCAGTTGCGCCGTACCGAGCAATACAGTAGTAAATAGTACTGTTTTAATAGTTGCTAAAGATGAGCCTTGGGTAAAATCTAACATGGCAACTCTCCTAAATTTGGATTATCCATATTAATAAAGCATAAACAACCTTCACTACAAAACCGGCGTACCCTGCGTACTAAAAGCAAAGCCTTTATTGCTAAAATTACCAATCATTACCGCCTCGATGACGGGCTTGACGGTTTCATCTACCCCTTCGACTTCAATGATAAACTTTGCCCCAGAGCCCCCTTTATCCTCTTCTTTTTCGACGATATAATTTAACGTCGCCATGGCGGGCAGCTCAATAGTTTCTGTTAAATATGACTTTACAAGGTCGCCATCGGTACTGTAATAATCTATCTTATTAATATAGAGTGATTTTTTTATGGTGGTATTGCGCACGCTTAAGGTCGCTGATAGTAAAACCTTACGATTATCCCTATCGGTATAAATATCTGAGTAAATTGGTACATAAAAGGTTTGTTTATAGCCAAACTGGCTGTGATCGACTTTTTTAGAGTGCTTCTCAAGCTCTTGAATCGGGTCTTGGTGCTTCTCTGAAAACATGACATTTGGGTTTTGTTTCGACTCATCACAGCCGCTGAACAGCATGAGACTGGCAAGACACAGCACGGATATGCAGCACTTATTCATAACGTTATCCCTAGCGATTAGTGTACTTTAACCCCTACACTACGTAAAAAAGTATTGATATGTTTGTTAGCGCCATATACCACTAGCACATCATTTTCTTGTAGCACTTGCTCTGGTGTGGCCAATCCCTGAATACTGGGTTTGCTCTGCTGACGGCCAAAGCTGTCTTCATAATGCTCATAGCGCATGGTACTCAATAGCTTGATATTAAACTTATTTTCTAGCTGTAATGTCGCTATTTGTTTGCCAATCAAAGGAGTAGGAATAGCAATCTCGACAATACTAAAGTTGTCAGTCAATTCAAAAGAATCAACGAAATAGCGCAATGACAGCCGTTTTGCCCAGCGCATCGCCGATTCTTTTTCAGGATGGAAAATATCGTCGACCCCAATCGCTTGCAGTACTTTTTCATGTAAGGGGTTGATACTACGACTGATTAAGCGCTTGGCTTTTAAAGTTTTAAACAACGCCGTTGCCATAATGTTGGCCCCTTCGTTTTCCCCAATCGCCACCACCACTATATCGGTATCCATAATAGGCAAGCCATTGACCGTATATTCGTCGGTGGCATCCATGCAGATAGTATGAGTGATGGCTTCTTTATACGCTTCAACCTTTTGCATGCTGCTATCAATGGCGATGACTTCATGACCTTGGCTCGTCAGCGCCATGCCTAACGAAGACCCAAAACTGCCCAAACCTGCAATGATATATTTCATAATATTCCTTGTCACTCATGCCACCGTAAAAGCAGCAATTGCGACGTGTTTAGTTAATGCCTAATGAGTTATAAATTATTTTTTTAATTAACATTTTTTAATTAACATTAAGTTAATTGATAGTAATCTCTTCAGTCGGATAACGATAGTTACGCTGATATCTATTCTTCAGTAGCGCAATAAATATCGTCAACATCCCCACCCGCCCGACAAACATAATCACCGAAACGACAAGTTTGTTAAAGGTCGATAACTCGGTGGTTAAATTTAAACTCAAACCAACCGTGCTATAGGCAGAAAAGCATTCGAAAATCACTTTAATCAAATCAAGCTCGGGCTGATCGTAACTGATAAGAGTGACCCCCATGCCAATGACAAATAAAGACAGCCACATAATGGAAAAGGCCCGACGAATAGAGATGTCAGCAATCTCGCGCTGAAACACTTCAACCTTGGTCTGACCACGGGCTAAGCTCAAGGTGTTTAACACTGCAATGGCAAAGGTGCTGGTTTTTATACCACCGCCGGTAGAATTTGGTGAAGCACCAATCCACATCAAAAAAATCGTCAGCATAATAGTCGGAAACGCGAGCGCATCCATATCGGCAATATTAAAACCTGCGGTACGCGGAGTGGCCGCCGTAAATAGCCCTGTGATTAGCTTAGCGTAAAAACTCTGATGCTCAGCAAGGATGCCGTTGTATTCAAACAGCATGACCCCGACCACACCAATTAACAATAAAGCGCCGGAGGTAATTAACGTAATACGGCTATTGATACTCAGTAGCCACGGCTGATAGCCGTAACGTGGATCATTTTGGAAAATCGCCCTTTGGGCACGGTGACGCAGAAAGCGCAATAGATTGACGACAATGATAAAACCCATGCCGCCAAATAAGAAAGTGGTACTAATAATAAGCTGTAAAGGATAATTAAAGCGCAGTGACTCATCGTATAAGCCGGCGCTAAAGGTCGAGAATCCTGCATTACAAAATGCAGAGATGGCATGGAATATCGCAAAAAATAGCCTTTCTGCAAAGCTCATCCCGGGTAAATCATAGATACTAATATAAATCAAAATAGCAGCCAGTGCCTCAACCCCAAAAGTCACATATAAAATGGACTTAAGGGTGGTGACCATATCGCCCATCCTTCGTGAAACGTTCATTTCACTGATACTAAGCTGCGTCTCATAACTGACGCCGCCCTTAAAAAAATAGCTAAAGTAGGTCACAAAGGTCAGAATACCCAAACCGCCAATTTGAATCAGCCCGATGATAATCAGCTGCCCAAACGTGGTAAAACGGGTCGCCGTATCCACCACAATCAGCCCTGTCACACAGACCGCACTGGTAGCCGTAAATAGGGCGTCGACAAAGGATATCGGCTCAGTGGTGGCATTGGGCATCATCAGCAGCAATGCTCCGACCAATACCACGGACAAAAAACTTAAGATAAAAAATTGACCTGGGTTTAAAAAAGCCCGATTAAGGCTAAATTTATTGTCCGATATCTCACGGATAAAGGTGACAAAAACAGCAATCTTAATCGCAATAAAACCATCTACCGGCATCGATAATCCGGAGCGCGCCAGCTCAAAGAAATGCACCGCCAATAGCACAACAATAGCGACACTGGTTAGTAAATCGAAAACCGCGACTTTATTAACCGATAATCGTGACTTTGAGCGCATATAACGCCCTACCGTGGCCACAAAACCCAATAAAATAATCATTAAATAAAAAATATGAAAAATATGCTGTAGCCATGTCGTGAGCGTAAAACCACTATCGACTAAGGCAATTCCAACGCCAATGGCGCCAATAACAATCGTGAACTTATTCAACAGCCGATACGGTAGGGCTGGATGCATAGCCTAATTCCATGAAAGGAGTAACGATAATACTTATACGCCTTTTTTTCGCCATCCACTAAGACTGTTTTTAAAGAATCGTAACCAGTTATGACATCTTTTATGCTTGTCTTTTGTTCAATATCTAACCTCGCAGCCTTTATTGTGAATACAATTATTTTGCACCGATAGGCAATCTATATTTTTTGAATAAAATGATTAGGATTTCAAAATCGATACTAAGCACAGGCGTCATATAGATTTGCTTAGCCTAAAAATAAAAAAGCTTTCAAGCTATATATCTTATAGCTTGAAAGCTTTTTTAGCACTTATTTACAGCAGGTGTTTACAGCGATTTTTTATAACAGTTATTAATATCAGACATAACCTAAATTATGGTTAGCTCGACTTATATAGAAACCGCGCTATTTTTTACATATTTAAAATACTGTATCGGGAAAATCTTGTCATAAGCCCAGTTATAAGAAAAGGTATAAGCCAAATAAAATCCAACCAATGACGCATCCATAATAAAGGCTTGCCATAAACTAATGCCGAGATACCATGAGACCATGGGCAGATATAGAAGCAGCAGACCACCCTCAAATAGCAGTACATGAAGCACTCGAATCGCTGGGGTCTTAAATGTGCTGCGTTTAAACTTTACCATGCCTTTATCAAAGACAGTATTGAAACCGTAGTTCCATATAGTCGCTATGATAGAGCCTACGATGGCAATAACACCGATATCTTTTATGTCAAAATCAAAAAAGAAGCTCATAATGGGAATGGATAGTATTAATGCAATTATTTCAAATCCAACAGCGTGACGTATACGATCTCTATGAGTTCGCATGATTAATCCTTATAGAATATACATTCATAGTACTTAGTTGACTCTATTGTATCTGTTAAACTAATAGATTAAAGTTACTGTCTATAGGAAAAACCGATACATGAACTTTTCTTTAGAGCAACTACAAGCATTTGTGGCAACGGTAGAGACTGGCTCGTTTTCGGCAGCAGGACGGCGGCTTGGCAAAGCACAATCATCGGTTAGTGCGGCGGTGGCAAATTTAGAAATCGACTTGGACAACGTGTTATTTACTCGAAATAGTCGCTATCCTGAATTGACGGAGGAAGGTAAACGGCTGCTAGCTGAAGCGTATTTAATACTGGAGCGCTGCGAGCATTTCTTCGGGGTGGCGAAAAGCTTAAGTGAAGGTGTCGAAAGCCGTTTGGTGCTGGCAGTTGATGATCTCTATCCATCAGAGTGGCTGGCGCGATTGCTCGATGAGTTTGATAACTTGTTTCCTACTGTGGAGTTAGAATTGCTGCTGCCCATCATGGAAGATGTTAGTCGTTTAATTTTAGAAAAGCGCGCGGATCTAGGCATTATGTGGAGCCAAGAGGATTTGCCATCGGCTATTAGTTTTCATACCTTAGGCTGGATTCCGCTTAAGATGGTTTGTGCGCCTGAGCATGAAATAGCAAACCGAGTGGTCAGCTGGGAGGACTTAAAAAGATACCGTCAGCTCATTGTTGCAACGCGCAACGAGAGTAAAGAAAAATCACGCCTACGGGTTGCCGCCGATGTATGGTGGGTTGAGAGTCAGTGGGTGATTATTGAGCTGGTGCAACGTAACCTTGGTTGGGCGTTGGTGCCTGAGCATATTATCGTTGATGCGTTAAAGGATGGCTCTTTGGTATCACCAAAGCTGGATTTTGATAAGCACAGTTGGCCCGTTGCGGTTGAGCTGATTTGGCATAAAGAAAAACCGTTAGGTAAGGCTGGCACGTGGTTAAAACAGGCGGTTATTACCTTAGACCAACAGGCATAATAGCCTTTCTTTATAGCTATCAATCAAGGGCTGATACCCTATCAATTATTCATTCGTCAAAACCATAAAAAGCCCTCTTCGCTATTTTTACATAACGTAGAAGGCTTTTTTAGTTTTCTAGGTGACTCTGCCAGTATTAGGCTTTAAGAATAAGATTACTCTATAGATTGATTTTTAAATCAACTGTGCCAAATCAGTTAATTTATCCAATACTATATCTGGAGAAGACTTTTCAAGCTGTGCTTTGGTTTGCGCGCCGGTCAACACGCCTATACATAAGCCACAATTGGCATTTTTCCCTTCTTCAATATCGATGCCACTATCCCCCGCTTTTAACACTTGCTGTGCATTTTCAATACCAAACTTATCCATGGCAAGCGTAATCATATCTGGCGCTGGGCGACCATTCACCACATCATCAGCTGTAATTAGTGCATCAATCTCGCGACCTACTGACCACCCTAAAATAGTTAATATCTTATTGGCAGTCTTTGCGTCATAGCCCGTATTTAACACCACTGTTCTACCACTGACTTTTAGCTTATTAAACAGCTCCAGCATGCCATCAAAGGTAGCCAAAGTATCTGCTGTATAAGCCTCTGCCAAACTGGTTTTAAAGATTATAAAGGCTGCATCTGTAAGTGGTTCAACCTCATCCTCAGCGATATCCAATTCATTCAGTATGTCATTGATCGCTTGACGTTTTTCCTTGCCAGCGCCAAACTCTAAGCAGATATCTAAACCAACTTTATGATTCGCTTTATCGTCATCGTTAAGCGCTTGATTGATCGCATCACGTACCGTTTTATAGACGAGATTGTCTTCATTAACAGTCGTGCCCGCCATATCGAAAATACATAGCTGAATATGATCGAATTGCTCTTTAATACTATTAATATCTGTACTCATTATTTTGACTCCAATACGAAATGAATTAACTCTTCACCAAATGCAAAGCCTGTCGATGCGCCAGTACCGCTAGTGACAGAGCCGACAACCACTCCTTTTTCTGGTGAGGCTTTAAAAACTACGTTATCACCGCTGGGATAAACACCTAACCAATGCTGCACGATATCAATCTCGCCAACATCCATGACTTGATGAAACTCGTTAATGATTAAATCATCGATACGCACATCTCTAAACGGCAACTCCTTATCGCTATAATCATGGCTATCACCAATGATGAGAGAGCCATCGGCGGATTGCACCACGATTAGATGAACGCCTGCTTTGCGCTCAGCTGACTGGATGTTATCCAGTAATGAGATTAACCTTTGGGCTTCAGGTAATTGGGCAAAGCCATCATATCGCGCAAAGCTTAAATCCGACATCACCGCAGCATTTAGCTTGAATGCTTTTTTCGGCATGACACGCATCATATTGAGCGTGCAAAGTTTGGCCTTAGCCTGCGCCAAAGTCTCTGGATATAAGCTATGCAAATCTGTACCGGGACAGACGACACAATGCTCTGCTTGCAGCGTACCACGACTGGTATGAACCATAGGTAGCTCGATGGAATGCACAGTGGTTTTATTATAAAAATCTACCCCGTGCGCTTGATGTAACCAATTTGCTAATTTACCAATGGCGGTCTTTGATTCGACTCTAAGCTCATGAGGGCTATATAACACACCTAAACTGTCTTTAAAATACGGGGTGTTTTCTGCTATTTCAGCTTGAGTTAATAACCGACAAGACGCGCCCATCTCTGTTTGTAAAAACGCCTCAGCCACGTCCATTGCCTCTGGGCGCTGAATAAACATATGCAAACCACTATGCTCCACCTCGATACCTGCTTTGGGTGCTATATCTGCCCAGATATTACGCGTATGCATTGCTCGCTGCCAATGCGCGCCACTTTGCTGCCCACTCACGGTGACAAAACCAAAGTTACGTACTGACGCATCTTTATTTTGTGACTCTCGTTCTACCAACGCCACACTCAGCCCTTTTTTAACCGCGGCATAAGCGCTGGCAAGGCCGACAATACCACCACCAACTATCACCACGTCATATTTTTTTTCAGACAATTTGCTTGTTAACTGCACTTTGATGTTCCTTATTTTTAGAATGTAAAATTAGAACTTATATCTCAAATTTAGCCCGCCCTGGTTGCAACGCTTATAGCTTTTGACCGTGGAAAAATGCCCTGTGCTTATCTAGTAACTCAGCGGTAAGTGGCTCAGCATAGGTTTTTACATTTTTGATTTGGTTCTCAGATGCAACAGTTTCACCGTCATAGATGATATTTGGATATATTTCTAATAGCTGCGGTCGCGCATTTTTGACGATGATTTCGGCCATTTTCATCGCATTTTTATTGGTTTTATCGCCTTTATCGATGACAGCCACCGACTCACTTAGCGTATAGTTGCCTTCGCTAGGATCGATGTAATCAATAGGCAGTCCTTCTGCTTTATTAACGACGGCTTGATGGCGCATGCCAAAGCCAATAGGCACTTCACCTGCCATGACCTTTTTTAATGGACCTGAACCTGATAATTCTAGATTTGGTCCGGCGTTTTCGCGAATACGATTCATGATGGTTTGCCCTTCGGCATCCATGCCATAGGCAGCAGTGATATTCTGCACAAACAACCAACCGGTCGAGGAGCCATTGGGATCAACCATAGCAATTTTGTTTTTATAGATGGGTTTTGCCAAATCTTTGGCACTGGTTGGTCTAGGCAAATTTTGCGCGGCCATCTCTTTGGTGTTTAAAATAATCGCCCCAGTAAAGCTTAGAATGGGTGCATAGTAACTAGGAACCGCTACTTGGGGATTGACCTCAAAGCTGACATCCTTAAACATCGAATGTTTTGCCTGCGCGCTCTCTAAATAAAACGAGCTCATGGTGACTAAATCTGCTTCTATATTCTTACCTTCGGCCAATAAACGCCCGCCAAGCTCACCCGTACCAAAAGACTGAAATATATATTGCCCTTCATACCCTGCTTCGTTTAGCACTTCTTGGATGACTTCTACCGCTTCTTCGTCGGCATTGCTATAGATGATAACCTCTTCTGCACTACTTCCCTCTGAAGAAGCTGAGCTACAACCGGTCAAAATAATGCCGCATGTGAGACCTATCATTAACGTTTTTAATGAAAACATTTTTTATCCTATAGATTTTATTGAGTTTTAATAATTAAAGTTTGATTTGTATGGTCGATAACTATGTTTAAGCCGTCGTTGACGCAACAAGCGTCCCATCTTTAGCTTTCGTTGTCCCGTAGAGTCGTCGGCTATGTATATGACGAATGATGGCAAACAGTATCAAGGCGCAGATATTGGTCAGCAATATCATCAGCGATAAGATAAAAATCTCATCAAAGCGCGCAAAGTGCTGTAACTCTACGATTTTGGTGGTGAGCACCATGGTTTTGGCACCAGAGATAAAGATAACTGCGCTAATCGTTACCATGGCACTGATAAAGTAGAACGAAGCGACTTCAATTAAGGTAAAAAATGAATTGGGAATCACAATGCGCCGCAGTGTCGTAAACCATGAATCACCTAATAAGCTAGCCGTCGTCTCCCAGCCTAAGTTCATTTTAGCCAGTGCGTTTTTACTCATCAGATAAGGGGTGGCGAAGTAGTGAATGATGTTGCTTATCACGATAATAAAAATAGTATTGGCAATTGCTGAGCCTGAAAACATCATAAGATAGGCAATACCCACGACCATCCCTGGTACGGTATTGGTGACCAATGCTGAGCTCTGGATACTGAATTTACCGATTTTGAATAAACCAGAGCGCTCGCATAATAACGCTGAAAAGTAAGTGATTAAGGTGCCAAAGATAGCCGTCAATACCGCTACGATGAGTGAGTTTTTATAGACCCGCATTAGATTGGCAGATTCTAAAACCTTGCTGACGGTTTCCGTGCTGAATTGCATTTGATAAGGCCATGTCTTTATCCACGGAATGATAAATATCACCGCAAAAACCATCAGTAAGCAGAACAAGATAGCGCTCGATAATACGGCTAATACTCGGTCTTTGATTTTCGAAGAAGGCAGATCGATATTTTCAACCGAATCGTAGCGGATATTAAAGCGCGCGACATACCAGAGTATGGCAATACTCAATACCGATGGAATGAGCATAAACAGTGCGACCACCGCCCCTTTTTCAAACGAAGGAGACGCGCCTAATATTTGTGTATAAAGCTCAATGGCGATGACTTTATATTGCCCACCAATGGACGCTGGGATACCAAAATCTGTGAAGGCTAAAAAGAAACATTGAATCATTGCCGCCGCAAAAGTACCAATTAACGGGCGAATAACCGTCATATCGAACTGGCGCAGAGACGAATCGCCCATTAACTCCGAGACGATCACGAACTTTTTATCTAAATATTGAAAGGTATTATTGAGTAATAAAAAGGCGATGGGTAAGGTGTAAATGGTATAGCCAAGCCACATTCCTTGAAAGCCGTATATATTTTCAAACAGCTGAAAGCCGAGTATTTGGGTCAATAACCCTTGCTTACCAAAGGTATAAATAATAGCAAAGCCATAGGTCACCGTTGGCAATAACATGGGCAATAGCGCTGCAACTTTAATGACCTTTTTAAAGCCCTTCGGTAAATTAGTCCAATGCACGGTATAAGCTAAGATGAAAGCCAGCATGGTGGCACTCAGAGCACTTACCGTCGCCACAAGAAAACTATTAAACATCACCTGTTTAAAGCTATCACTACTTGCGATACTTTTATAGTTATCTAAGCCAATGCCATCGCCGACATTTAATGATAACGCCAGCATTTTACCTAAGGGTACAAACAAAAAGGCGATGAATAAAATCGTCACAAATAGCCAAATGCCTTTTGCTTGGGGTGGGTTACTAAGCTTCATAAACGTCCAAAACAATCAAATGGTCAGGTTTTTACTGAACGACAGCTATAGTCAGTATCTTAGTTGCCGATTCAGTCACTGTAAGCTTCTACAAGATTAGCCTTTCACCGTATCTTTTGACTTTTGCTTATCATGGACAGTGATAACTTTAGAATCAGTATGACGAGGGCTAATATCAGCCTCATACTGTCCATAGTTTTGAGTTTGAGTGTATTTACTTAGCGGATCAGCTTCAGATATACCATCGGCAAATAAGCTTAAGATATTGCGACGTTTGATATTGAGCTGATTTAGAATGAAGTTGGTGACAAAATCATTAGCAGGATTGTGTATGATTTCAGCGGGTTCAGCGAATTGCGCCACTTTGCCATCTGATAGCAGTAGGATGCGATCAGATAACGTCATCGCCTCTTCTGGGTCATGGGTGACAATCAAGGTAGTCAGCTGATAGCGTACGGCAATCTCACGAATGCGCTCTTTGACGGTTTCCTTAATCACCCCATCTAATGCCGACAAAGGCTCATCCAACAGTAGTATTTTGGGTTTCATGACCAGCGTACGCGCCAGCGCGACACGTTGTTTTTGACCACCTGATAGCTGATGAATGCGCTTACTTAGGTGCGCCTTAATATCGAGTAAATCGATCAGTTCATCGACTTCTTGTTGTGTACTGACACTAGGATTGTTACGCAGACCGTATTCGATATTTTGTTTGACATTAAGATTGGGGAATAACGCATAATCTTGAAAGACGATATTAAAGCCTCTTTGTCTCATAGAGACGCGGGTAATATCTTCGCCGTTATAGGCAATACGGCCGCCGCTAATGTCGGTTAGACCCAAAATCATATGCAGTAAAGTGGTCTTGCCGCAGCCGGATGGCCCTAAGATTGAAACTATCTCACCCGTGTTAATTTTGAGTGAAAGATCCTCGAATATCACCTTATCATCATATCTCTTTGTAACGTGTCTTAGCTCTAACATATCCACTCACCTAATCGCTTATGATTAAAATTTAATTATTTATCTTGGATAGGTCAGCAGTGTATCTAGCAGATATGACACTTCGATGAAAAAAATGATAAAAAATCGCGTAAAAGGTTTTGGCATTTTTTGTTTTCTTAATATCAACAACCCATTATTTGACCCCGTCACCTTAACGTCTTCTTAACAAGCTAGTTGTTAATGTAAGGAATATATATTCCCTATAACCCTGTTGAGAAGTCTGTGTATGTTGACACTTCAAGCACTTAGTACCAATGCCACTAAAGCTGATGCCAAAAAAAGCATCATAAGCAGATACTTTAATCGTGAAATTCATCTTAATTATCTAATTATTATCATTGCGCTATATTTGGTGGCTACTGCCAATATGAGCTTTTTTGAGCAAGTGTTAAATATTTATCCTTTTAGCAGCAATATTGGCTTTATGATTTCTATCACAGGCTTACTGTTTGGATTGATATGGCTAGTGCTGCAACTATTGTGTTATCGGCCAATCGCAAAGTTAGTGCTGATTGCGATGGTATTAATAGCTGCGGTATGTGGTTATTTTACCGATGGCTATGGAACGATATTTGATCATAATATGCTGGTCAATAGCATGCAGACCGACCAAGCAGAAGCGATGGGCTTGATGGCACCGAGTTTTTTTGTTCGCGTTCTTTTATTAGGAGTATTGCCAGCTATTATCATTGCTAACATTCGTATCAAGCGTACGCCTTTACGCCGCGCATTATGGCAACGAGCGCTTACTTTGATACTCTCTATCGTATTAATAGCCATCTGCCTACTACCCTTTGGCGACCAATACGCCACCTTTTTTCGCCAGCATAAAGTGGTGCGTAGTTATACCAATCCTATTACTCCTATTTATTCTGTCATCAAACTTGGCACTGATTACGTCGATGAATTGCGTCGTCCTGACACCTTAATACTGCATGCAACAGATGCCAAACGCACCATACCCGTCGCTAGCAATAGCACAGCTACGGCAAAACCTAAATTAATGGTCTTTGTCGTCGGTGAAACGGTTCGCGCTGACCATATTGGCTTAAACGGGTATCAGCGCGAGACTATGCCGCTACTGGCTAGCCAGCCAGATATTTATAGCTTTAGAAATGCGACCTCTTGTGGGACCTCTACCGCCTATTCGGTTCCTTGCATGTTCAGCTATGCTGATAGAAAGGATTACGATGCCAGTAGTGCGGACTATAATGAAAACGTGCTTGATACCTTGCATAAACAAGGCGTCAACGTTATTTGGCGCGATAATAATTCTAGCTCTAAAGGCGTCGCCGATAGGGTGACTTTTGAGGATTATAAAACGCCTCAACTTAACCCTGATTGCGATGGCGAATGCCGTGATATTGGTATGCTCAATGGCTTTGATAAACTGGTAAAATCAGAGGCATCACCAGTAAAACCCGATACAGTAAATTCGAATACAGTGCCAAAAGACACGCTTGTTGTATTGCATCAAATGGGTAATCACGGTCCTGAGTATTACAAACGCTATCCTAAAATCTTTGAAGTTTTTAAACCCGTTTGTATGACCAATGAGCTGTCTAAATGTGATGGTCAGTCGATTATCAATGGCTATGATAATGCGATTCGTTATACTGATTATTTTTTGAATAACGTTATCAATACGCTAAAAGCTTATGAGCAGGATTATGATGTGGTGATGGTATACATCAGCGATCATGGAGAAAGTTTGGGTGAAAACAATATCTACTTGCATGGCTTGCCGTACAGTATGGCGCCAGATGCTCAAAAGCAAGTGCCTGTGATTGTCTGGTCACCTGCGAGTAATGGCATCGATAGCACTAGCAGCAATAAAAGTAGCCTTGCTAACATGATTAAGCAGCCCGTATCCCATGATTTTATTACCCCAACCTTACTTGGCTTTTTTGGTATCACGACCGATGAGGTAGCTGCCGCACCGACTTTCTTTAAAGCTACCACTTAGAGTTTTGTAGGCTATTTTAAGACTTTTAAACCTATTTTCTTAGCGCCCTGTTGGCATTTATGCACGAGACATGTATGTACAAGATACTCGTTATTGAAGACAATCCTGATATTGTCGCCAATATTTACGCTTTTTTTGAGCCCAAGGGCTTTGAGCTGGACAATGCTCATAACGGGATTAGTGGTTTGACGCTCGCCTCGAATAACCGTTATGACGTTATATTATTGGACGTCATGCTACCGGGTATGGATGGCACCAAACTGTGTAAAAAGCTCAGAGAGGAGCTGCATGATAAAACCCCCGTATTGATGCTGACTGCTCGCGATACTATTTCGGACAAAGTAGCAGGCTTCGATAGTGGCGCGGATGATTATTTGGTCAAACCTTTCTCATTGGTTGAATTGGAATCACGCATAAAAGCCCTGATACGCCGCCATCAAGATAGGCATTTTGAGCACAGTATCACAGTCGGCAAACTGTCTTTAAATACGGAAGTACACACGATTGTTCGTGAGGGCAAACCTATAAAACTGACGCCAACTGGGTTTAAGATATTACAAATACTGATGAGCGCTGCGCCGCGAGTGGTCAGCAAAAACGAGTTAGAAGAAAAAGTATGGGGTGAGGATATTCCAAGTAGCGATGCGCTGCGAACCCATGTGCATAGCGTACGCGCACAAGTCGATAAACCGTTTGATAAAACGATGATAGTGACTGTGCCTGGGATTGGTTATCAGATTATTGATCCGGACAAAGAATAAAAGACGATCGTAAGATTGATAATATTAAGCGACTCAACGCTATTATGAATGCTCTTGCTACTCTTTCATCTCGTTCTACCTACTGCTTGTCATTAAGAAGTAAATACCATGTTAGTAAAGACAATGTTTAGCGTCGACTCCATCGCCAATAAATTTCGCATCTCCTACTTTCTGTTTGCCCTATTGCTTTGCGCCACTTTCGTCAGTATTTTTATGTATGCTGAAATGAAGCTTGAACAAGAGTTGGTCAAAGCACGCTTGATTCAACAATTGGCACTCAGTCAAGAAAAAGAAGGTGAGCAGCCGGTTTATATTGCCAATCCCGGTATCAAAATCTATGACTATGATAATGCACCTGCTAATCTAAAAGCCATGGCAACCGATACGGTGCAAGAAACGCCGGTCACTGTAGATACCGAATCAGGCAGTATCAACACTAACTTGCATTTTTTTCTCTATCAACAAAACAATCACAGCTATCTTTTAACCTATTTAGAAGACAGTGAGTTGGTGATGGAAAGCTATCCCGTTTTGGCCATATTTGAGCAATTAGAAGACATATTTGCCAACGCCTTAAAAGTTGCTGTTATTTTAAGCCTGCTCATTGCTGCGATATTCTCTCAGCTGTCCTCAAGGCAAATCACCAAGCCTTTATTAGACTTAAAAAAAGCCGTAGAGACTGACCATCAAAATTTAACCGAATTGACTCATTTGCCATCCGAGGTTGGCGTTTTGGCTCGCGCCATTGATGAGAAAAACCAAAAGCTTGAGCAGTACTTAAAGCGTGAGCAATTATTTACCGGTGATGTCAGCCACGAATTGCGCACGCCCTTGACCATTATTATGGGCGCATCAGAAGTACTGGCATCACAATTGGCCGACGACAGTCACTTGAGCGAATTTACCAATCGCATTAGCAATACCGCCAAAGAGACCTCTGAGATTATCACCGCTTTACTCTTACTCTCTCGTGCACCTGAAAAACTGGACACGCCGCACACATCTATCAATAACATTGCGGTTAATGAAGCTGAGCGTTTAAAGTATTTATTACGCTACAAGTCAGTCACGTGCACCGTCGTCGCTGAACAAGAATATTTCGCCTATGTACGACCTGAACTGCTAAAAATGGCATTAGGGAATCTAATAAAAAATGCCTTTCAATACACTGATGATGGTGAAGTTATTATCAGTATTGACGCTGAGAAAATCACCGTCACCGATACAGGTCTTGGCATTCCTGAAGCCATGATGCCATTGCTATATGAGAGATTTGAGCGTTTAGAGTTACCACATAATGATAAGCAGTCGGATAAGATTGAAGGTACAGGTTTAGGTCTTAGCATCGTGCAACGCATTATGACGCATATGGGCTGGAAGCTAACCCACCAAGCCAATACTACAGGCGGCAGTACCTTTAGTATTTATTATCAATAGTTTTAGGAGAAGCTTAACGCTTTCTTAATACGCCCTATTTTATACTCAGTGCTCACTGGTTCCATTTACTCTTTTTAAATGGTTCGAAATCTACCGTATGCACTGATTTTAATAGACTATTAAGAATCCAATATGAACCAAGTCACTCCCATTCATATCAATAACAATCAAACAAACTCCCATTCTAACAACTCAGAAATGCCTGATACATTCATTATGGCTGATAACTTTGCCAGTCATGCAAAAGGTAAAAAGGGGCTTTCTCGTATCGTTAACGCCGCAGGGTATTCCTTAGATGGATTTAAAGCGGCTTATAAATTTGGGTGGTGTATCAAAAAGTATGCTGGAGTAATAAAAGAAGGGTGACAGCCGAAGCA
>NZ_RRYX01000036.1:0-24981 GCF_014861375.1 Psychrobacter sp. FME5
AAGCGTAAAGTTTGGCTTATTTATGCTTATGACCGCGCTACCAATGAGATTGTTGCTTATGTTTGGGGCAAACGTGACCTGAAAACAGCTAAGAAGCTAAGAGCCCGTCTTAAACAACTGAAAGTCAGCTATGGCTCTATTAGCATGGATAACTGGGATAGCTTTATAACCGCATTCAAGCCTGACAAGAAACAAATCGGCAAGCAGCATACGGTAGGCATAGAAGGTAATAACTGTCGCCTTAGGCACCGATTGCGACGAGCCGTTCGAAAGACCTGCTGCTTCTCAAAGAAGTTTGATAACCACTTTAAGGTGTTTGATTTGGTATTCTTCTATGTCAATTATGGCTATGTCTGATGCCAGCATACTTTTTAGAACACCACCGATTATTAAATTATTGTGATTATTGCTCGAAGTCACATTTTTGGGGACAATATAAAATAATAGTTAAGGGTACTGCAAGATTTTTTTATCATTTCCTGTAAGCCGGACAATCCTTGTCGTAGCGATATGGCCATAAAATAACCAGTATTGATGAATATGATTGTATAGAGGAGCATATTTATAGTTAAAATACTTTAAAAACGCTACGGTACCTGCAGTACGTGATGTATCGATTTTACTTTTCACTAACTATAGTGTTCGCGCATGGCATTGACCGTGGTGATTTTTTAGTTATTTATTAGGTTCAAAAGACATAAAAAAAGCAAGGCCGCCAGAGGTAGACAGCCTTGCTTGTAAGAGTAGGGTATAACGCTTTAAGAATGGACGATTAGACTTTATCATCCTCTTTGTGATGTAGATTGCCTTCGCGCTCTAAATTTTTAATTTGAGTTTCCATGGTATTACTATTGGTGTTATCAGGTGCAGTAGTATCATGGGGGCGGTTATGATTGTTGTTCATACGCTCATTGAGATGTGATTCTGCATCACGATGGCGATGATTGAGTGCTTCCGCCTCTGGGTTAGAATCGCCAAAATCCGTTTGTGCAGCTGTTTCTTTTACCGTATCTTGCTCTTTAACCATTTCTACATCACCGTCACTTTCATAGCCGTGATCGGGGTTGGCATCACCCGTTTTTTCATTATCACGGTCAGAGACATTCAGTTTGTTGGCTGCTGCTTCATTTTCAACCGCTGTACCATTTCTAGCTTGTGCCTCACTTTTTAGTTGCGCGTAGTCAGTCAGTTGCTGTACCGCATTATCCAAGCTGTGCGGGTTATCACGTTCTTGAGCATTAGATAGATGTTTGTCAAACACATCAGTCAAGAGTGAGTCGAAACGCAGCGCATTATATTCAATAAGCACTTCTGCTTCTTCTTCCGTGATATCACCATTTTGACTGGCATAGACCACATGATCTTCAAAAGTAAGCCCTTCAAAGCTGTCTTTATGCTCCGCCTTTTTAAACTTCTGCCATAAAGGTTCAATATCGAGCAGTGTTTGATAGGCATGCTCCATACGCCCAGTGACATCATCTGGCTCAGTATTGTAGTAAATCATGGTTTTGAGATAATCGCGGAATGGATTGGCTTCAAAGTCATCCATAAAGGTATCACCCAATTGGCGTTTTAACTCATCGCTCACTGGCGCAAATATACGACCACTTGGGAAAGTCACAAAGCTGACCAAGCTGGCTGCCATGCGATTAGGAAAGTTAGCAAATAAAGAAATGAATGCTTCTTGAATAGTATAAAGGCTGTTTTTTAAGGCGACTTCGGCATGTAAGCGTTCGGCTTTTGATTTTGTTCCGTATTGATAAAACTGCAAAATAGCCGTACAGATAAACAAGTGCGCATGGATGTCTGCTAAGCGCCCAGACAGCATTTCTTTACGTTTCAAATCGCCAACCAGTAACCCTAATGCCATGTCTGCGGTTAAGGCAAAGTCTGCGCTCAAGCGGTTAATGTGCTTATAATAAGGACGGGTAAAGCTATCAGAGAAGCTAGGGGCGTGGTTACTGCCACCGATATAGCCTGCGACAAAGGCTTTTGCCCCGCGATTGAAGGTATAGCCTAGATGTTTAAAGAATAGAGTATCGAATTGCTTGAGTGCGCCTTTTTTATCGTCACTTTGGAGCAATTGTAGCTCATCAAATAGGTAAGGATGACAGCGCATCGCGCCTTGACCAAATATCATCAGTGAGCGCGTCAAGATGTTTGCACCTTCAACGGTGATAGATACTGGAATGGCTTGATAGGGGGTCGCCAAAAAGTTGCGTGGGCCCATCTGTACAGCGCGACCACCAACCACATCCATACCATCGTTGACCACATTACGCATGGTCTCAGTCGCATAATATTTTGCCATCGCGGTCATAACCGATGGGGTGCCGCCTTGGTTTAATCCACAAGTGACTAGATGACGGAAGGCTTCTAGCATATAAGTGTTGCTGGCCATACGACTGGTCGCATCCTGTACGCCTTCAAACTTACCGACAGATATTTTAAACTGTTCGCGAACTTTAGAAAACGCCCCAACAGACAAGTAAGTCATTTCACTGGCTGAAGTAGATAGTGCGGGTAACGAGATACCACGGCCGACACCTAAGCACTCCATCAGCATGCGCCAACCTCGACCCGCATTTTCAACGCCACCGATGATGTAATCGAGTGGAATAAAGACATTTTTGCCATCGACAGTACCATTCATAAATGGCGAGCCGATTGGGTTATGACGCGGTCCTATAATCACCCCATCATGGCTGGCAGGGACGAGCGCACAAGTAATGCCGTAATCGGTCTTTTTGGGATCGCCAAGCAGCCCTTCTGGATCATGCATTTTAAATGCCAAGCCCACGACAGTGGCGATAGGCGCTAAAGTAATCCAACGTTTAGAAAAATTCATCCGCAGACCGAGCACTTGCTCGCCGTCGTGCAACCCGTAACAGACCACGCCTGTATCAGGTATCGCACCAGCATCGGAACCCGCTTCTGGGCCGGTTAGACCAAAGCAGGGAACCTCGTCGCCTTTGGCAAGACCTGGTAGCCAGCGCTGTTTTTGCTCGTCTGTACCATAATGCATCAATAGCTCACCAGGGCCGAGCGAGTTCGGCACCATACAAGTCACCGCCGCAGTTGGCGAGCGCGAGGCAATCTTACTCATGACGCGGCTTTGAGCATAAGAGCTAAACTCTAAACCACCAAATTCTTTTGGAATGATTAAACCCAAGAACCCATTGGCTTTAATAAACTGCCACGCTTCAGGTGACAGCTCTTTGTCTTTGTGCTGGATTTGCCACTCATCGAGCATAGTACACAGAGTTTCAACTTCATTATCGATGAAGCTTTGTTCCTCTTCTGACAGTTCTGGGTAAGGATATTTAGCAAAAGTATCCCAATCTGGTTTACCCATGAACAGCTCTTTTTCCCACCAACTGGTACCGGCATCGAGGGCTTCGCGTTCAGTATCGCTCATGCTAGGCATCGCACCGCCCAAAGCCTTATACACAGGTTTGGTAATTAATGACTGGCGAATAGGGGCGATGAGTAATATCAAGCAAAGTAGCGCTATCGGTATACCCAAAATAAGCGACCAAGGACTAATAACTGCGGTTACGATAACCGTAATCAGGGCGACAATGCTGCCAGTGACACGTGATAAAGACAACAAAAAGATGGCCAAGACCATGGCTAACTGAATGATGACTGCCAAAATAAACAAGCCAATGGCCATGACTATCTCCTTTGTAACGCTAAACCAAAAGCGTGAAAAATATATGAATAAGAAATTTTTGAATAAATTTAGTTGTTTTTGTCTAAAAACGGACTTCTTTTTCTGTTAAATAGTCGTCTCTAACTGTAGTTATAGCATGGATTTAAGATGTTAATACTTATAATGACCAGTCTATATAATGAGAGCTTATCGAGTAAAAGACAAAGTTGGCTACCAATATGAAACAGTTGTCGATGACTATCAATAGTTAAAATGCTACGCTATGTCGACAATATGTATCAAGTTTTATTCATATAGTTAAAAACCAGTGATTATTGCCAATTAGCCAAAAGGGGCTAAGCAGCTTTCGGCATAAGATAACGTTTCGTTGCGTCCGACAATAATGTGATCAACCAAGGATAAGTCTATTAAGTCACAGGCCTTTTTTAGCTCGTAGGTCAGTAAATTATCTGCCGTTGAAGGCGTAGCATTCGTGTGAGGGTGATTGTGCGCGACAATTAATTGGCTGGACGCGTGACTCAGCGCATGGCGCAGTACGTGCTTGATGCAGACCGAACACGATGAGATGCCACCAGTGAATAATATCTCAAAGTTGATTAGATTTAGAGCATTGTCCAAACAAAGCACGGCAAAGACCTCACGGTGCTCTGCGCGCAATTGGGTGCTGATATAGTCTTTGACCGCTTGTGAGCGTCCAAGTGCTTGACCAGTTTTGAGCTGACTGTCTAAATAACGCGTGCCCATCTCAAGCGAAGCGAGTATCTGGGCGTATTTAGCAGGGCCGATACCATGACAAGCAAGGACCGTTTCCTGAGGGGCCGCCAGTAGCTCTGCCAAGCTGCCAAACTTTTCAATCAAATGACGAGCCAGCTCGATTGCTGACTGCGACTGGGTACCTGTACGCAGAAAGATGGCTAATATCTCGGCATCAGACAAGCGAGCGGCACCAAATTTTAACAGCTTCTCTCGTGGTCTATCATCTTCATGCCAGTCTTTGATCGCCATTGCCATTCCTTGAAAATAAATTGTTGCCAGATATATGGGGTAAATGCGCAAATTCTTACCCAACTTATCTCATAATTGATACTATAAGTGCAATTTTATCTTTCAACTTTTTTATTGATGCCATGCTTATGTCCAATATCGTGCTTGCTATCACCGGCGGTATCGCCGCTTATAAATCTGCTATTTTTGCTCGTCTATTAATCAAGGCGGGCTTTAATGTGCGCGTCATTATGACCACAGGCGCTCAAGCTTTTATCACCCCATTAACCCTACAAGCCTTAACCGGTAATGAGGTACATATCTCATTACTCGATGAGCAGGCGGAGGCGGGGATGGGTCACATTGAGCTGGCAAAATGGGCGGATTTAATCGTCATTGCTCCAGCGTCAGCCAATACACTCGCGCGGCTGGCGATGGGTATGGCCGATGATTTATTGACCACCGTGTGCCTCGCAACGGCGGCGCCAGTCATTATTGCCCCAGCGATGAACCAGCAGATGTGGGCGCACCCAGCCGTCAACCTAAATGTGCAAACGCTGCGTGATATGAATTATCAAATCATTGCACCTGCTAGCGGTGAGCAGGCGTGCGGTGATGTGGGTGCAGGACGTTTGCCTGAGCCAGAAGCGTTATTGGACGAAGTGTTGTTGTTTAATGCCCTGCAAACCACGCCGCAGTTATTAACAGGTAAAAGAGTGGTGGTTACTGCAGGACCAACGGTGGAGGCAATCGACCCTGTGCGTTATTTGTCCAATCACTCTACTGGGAAAATGGGCTTTGCATTAGCGCGTGCCTGTGTTGCCGCTGGTGCAGAAGTGATTTTGATTGCTGGTGGTAAAGTAGCGTTGCCGACACCGCTCAATGTCACGCGTATCGATGTATTGTCTGCTAAAGATATGCTAATGGCAGCGCAGCAGTGTGTGGAAGGTACGCATAGTGCGCTACAGTATCTGCCTGAACATACTCATGAACATCACCACGGTGACTGTGGTTGCGGTGATGAACACGCTCATGAACATACGCATTTGGGTCATGATAGCGTAAGAGCTGCTGATATATTTATTGCAACCGCTGCTGTCGCTGATTATCGTACTGAGGAAGCTGCCCCGCAAAAAATCAAAAAAACCCAAGAGGCCATGACGCTAAGTTTGGTTAAAAACCCTGATATATTAGCGACGATTTCGCTCGCTCATCCAGCATTGTTTGTCGTTGGCTTTGCCGCAGAAACGCAGGATGTCGAGCGCTATGCTCGTGGTAAGCTGGTGTCTAAAGACTTGGATTTGATTGCTTGTAATGATGTTTCGCGTGCAGATATTGGTTTTGCCAGTGATGACAATGCCATGCAGGTGTTTTTCTCAGAGCATTATGAGCACGATAATATTATGCTAGAGAAAACAAGCAAAGATAAGATTGCCGAGCAATTAGTCGGTATTATTGGTGAGGCAATTTGGCAGCGTCACGATGCCTAATGGTGTGCTCATCAATAACGATGTGCTTGATGTGCTTAGAAGTATCATACTAAATATGAGGCCTCGATTGATCGTGCTGAAATGACAAACATGATAGATAGTGATAGCACACAGACGTTATTATTGATCGCTATCTTTGCACTTGCCTCGCTGCTGCATGGCATTAGCGGGCTAGGCGTGACCTTGGTAACGACAACCGCGCTTGCCAGTATGTATCCGTTACCACATGCCATTGTTTTGGTGATTTTTCCGTCGCTATTACTCAATGCGATGACTTGGCTGGCAGGTGGTGGCCGCACGGTTTGGCAAAACTTTATCTATTATGGCAGACGCTATTGGTTGCTGGCGTTGACCAGCTTACTCGGTAGTATTTTGGGTGCTAAGCTTTTGCTATGGGTCGATAGCGCTTATATATTGTTGGTTTTAGCCGCTGTTATTGGTTTTTATGTCAGCAGCGCGCTATTGGGTAAGCAAGTTCGCTTGCCCGATACCAAGCCTGTGCTTATTATTGTTGGTTTTAGTGCAGGCATTATTGGGGGCGCGACCAATGCTATGTCGACCATATTGATGATGTATTTATTGTCCGCAAGCAATGATAAAAACACCATCGCCAAAGTCGGTAATATGTGCTATTTCTTAGGTAAAATCGCTCAAATTATTGTTTTACGTGAGCCTATTATGGCCTTGAGTAATGGAGAATGGCAGCTGATTGCTTTGCTTAGTGTGTTGTCTATTAGCGTTCTTTTAATTGGTATTCGTTTGCGTCGTTATTTACCACAAGCCCGCTTTCGCCAGCTTATTTTATTAATTTTAACCGTACTTGGATTACGTGTAGGCTGGCAAGGGGTTATGGCGTTTTTATAGTAGGGAATACTTTTTAAGTTGCAGTAAAGTAGGATTAGCGGTTGAATACATTTAATAATATGGTCGCAACGATACTGATGATAATCATGGTGACCACTGGAAAATAAACCCGTGTATTTCCTGATTTATACTTAACATCACCTGGCATATTGCCTATCCACGAAAATGTGCTTGGAAATATTAACCAAATAATGCCTATCACAACCAACAAAACCCCTATGCCAATCAATATTTTTGCCATAATTAAATCTTGCTAACCTCGTTACATTATTTTTTCTCGTTTATTTAGACGTTATACCAACCATTCATTTCATCAACCATTCATTTCATCAAAAAAGACCTGCTGCGCCAAGCGAAACGTATTACAGTGCGCCTCAACCACATCTTCGATATCTTCTGAATAGCCGCCGCCCATGACAATGGCGACGGGGATATTAGCGACCTTAGCTTGACGTAATACGTATTCGTCACGCGCCTTGCAGCCTTCTAATGTCAGTCCGAGTTTTCCTAGTTTATCGGTTGCCAGCACGTCGACCGCAGATTGGTAAAAAATCATATCGGGTACAAAGTCAGCGATTAGGCGCGGTAGTGTGTCCATCAAAATCTGTAAATATTCCGCATCACCAGTATCATTGGCGAGTTCGATATCCAAGTCTGATACTTGCTTACGAAACGGATAGTTCTTGGCTCCATGCATACTAAAGACAAAAACACGCGGCTCATCGGCCATGATACTGGCGTTGCCATTGCCTTGATGCACGTCTAAATCGACTACTAATATTCTTTGTGCCTGTCCGCGATTCAATAATAAGTTGCTGGCGATACAAACATCATTAAAAACGCAGAAGCCCTCACCATGATCGGCAAATGCATGATGGGTGCCGCCCGCGACATTCATCGCCACCCCATATTGCTGCGCATATAAGGCACATTCATAAGTGGCATGGGCAATATAACGACCACGCTCTACCAGTTCCGACGTCATCTCAAAACCGATGGCTCGTGCTTCTTTACGCGGTAGGGTTTGGGTTTTTAGTTGATGCCAATAATCCGCAGTATGCGTGGTCAAAATCTCGTCTTCGCTTAAGCGTATAGGCGCAAAAAAATTATCGGTACGGATGGTTCCTTCTGCTAATAGACGCTCTGGAATCATGGTATATTTTTGCATTGGAAAGCGGTGTTTTTCGGGTACGGAATAACGAAAAATATCAGAGTAGGCAATTTTTAGCATAGTTTTAAATAATTTCTGTTTTGGATAGTGTTTGAAAGGTAGAGCGTTTTAAAGGTTTAAATAATAAGGTGTTTATAGGAAGTTATATCATCTGTTGAAGGTTATATTGGTCAGGTTTATTGCACAAACTGCGTTGGTAAGAAAAAGGCTCATGAGTCTATCTGTTGCTTTAGCTCCATTAGTAGGTCTTGCAACTCCTCAGCAGGGTTCTGGTTGTCGATTAAATTACTGAATAATTTATTAATGACTGTAATCATGGCAATAACACTTTGCAATAACTGCTCAATGGTATGCTCATCAATACCAGCCGTCTCGACGTTGATGGCATTTTTGTAGCGTATCTCGCCATCGCTGTTATCCATTTCTAAATGGCCAACCAACATGTCATGGTTGATCTGAGAGATCAGTCGCATGGCGGCGCTTTGATAACTTTCGGGTATTAAAAAGGGCAAAATACCGTAGACTGCCAGCAGTTTATTTTCTTCTTGAACGCGAAATAGGTAGCCACAATCGAGCTGCTCATGCCGCACCCTTAGGGATAAATAGTGCGATTGCTGCCTATCATACGCTTTGGGCTGATAGTAGTTATAGTGCCACTGTTTGTTATTAAAATATCGTTTTAGACAATCAATAATGGGTGTGTCATGGCGCTCTTTTTGTTCTGTGTGCGGATTGGCATTAGCTTGTGAGTGCTCGTTATTGTTTTTCGTATCTACTTCGGTATCAGTGCCAATCTCGGTATGAGAGTCGCTAGTATCTACACTTTGATTCTCTGCTGGCATCGTATCATTATCAACGGTTGTTAAATGGGGTGGCAAGTGTGCACCATCGGCAATAGTCTGCGGTGCTGAAGCAGTCAGTAACCGTTTGATTTTTTGCCATAAGCTGAGTTTAGTAGATTGACTCATAGATTTTGGACTGGCTAATAAAAGATAGAGATTAAAGATCAGCAAACAATACGTTAAAAATCATAGAAAATTAATCGTTGCTGAATACTAAGCCCTGTTTGATCTCAGGCTGGGTATAAAACGCTTGGAGCATAGCTGTTATATGTGCGGTTAACCAAGGGCTTTCAAGGGCATCATAAAAGACAGGCAATAGAGTAGTATTTAATTGCGCCATCGCCTGCTCATCGATATTTAAGCTTGCGGCCACGCCCGCAATGCTATCTGACTGATGGTTGCTATACCAGGTATCGACGCTCGCTGCCACGAGACTGTGCAAATAAGGTGATAGGCGTAGGCGGTTATAGCTTTGCTGAATGCTGGCTTCAATATGCTCAATACTGCTATCGTTCGGCTCATCGCGTAAATAGGTTTGGATTTCGCTAATTGGCTGATCTTTAATCCGTGCCCAGCCAGTAACCAATAATCGCGCGACTTCCTCGTTGGATAAGTGTTCTTGGGCATTGGCTTCGGCTCGACGGGTCAAATCTTTAATATTGCGATGCAGGTATGTTTGCAGTTTTTCATCGAGGTTTTTATTGGTGGCCTTTTCAAAAGAACTGCGTCCGAGCTTCATTAATTTGCCGACACCACCAGCTTTATCTAACGTAGTTTCCATAAAGTCATTGATGGCGTGATAGAGCGTTTGAGTCAGTAAGTCGGCAAAGGTGTCATTACCAACCAGCGTATGAATCAATATATTGCGCTGCTGCTCATGGCTGCCCACATAATTAGCAAGAGTCTCAACTTGCGTGTCATCCACCAATTCTGATAAAGGCACGTTGTCATTGACCGGATGGTAAATAACCGTATGCAAAATATCACGAATATCGGCGCGCATTACCTCACTCATTGGCTGATTAAGCAGCCAGTCATTAATGAGGTGCTGCAAATCATCGCTACTGACATAGTTACTCAGTGGCTGTTCACCAAACCAGTGCCAAGCTTCGATAGACAGCGGCTCTGCTTGCGAGCGCAACCACTGCTGCATAAACGCCACTTGCGCATCGATTAGACTGTCTATGGTTAGGTTTGAGCTCTTAGAACTGGGGCTACTAGCCGAAGTATCTGACTGAGGCGCTGCGCTCTGATCGTTTAAGTTTTGGCTATCTTTTGAAGTCTGCATAGGTTTTGAGGTCATAGTAATCGACAATTTGTTATACTGTGGGGTTGTGGTAAGCATAAAGTATTATGCCATGAACATCATCTGTGTTTGTGATGAATGTTGACTGCTGCTTAATAAATAATGAGAGGTTTTGATGACGGCTCTGAATACCGCCTTACTTGCGCTCGATGAGCTGACCGTTCAGCGCGGTGAGAACCCTTTATGTGAAAGGGTTTCGCTTAATCTAGCTGCTGGTAGCGTCTGTCACTTAGTGGGCGCTAATGGTACCGGTAAGACGACGTTACTCATGCAGTTGGCTGGCTTGTTACCGGTGCTGAGTGGTGAGGTTTATTATCAAGGGGCAGCAAGTTTACCTATTCAACCTTTGTATGTGTCGCACCAGTTGGGTATTCATCCTAATCTGACGGTCGCGCAAAATCTAACCTTTCTGCTGAACTTATATGGTATCACACCAAACGCCGTTGATATTGACGAGGCATTGACTTGGGTAGGGTTGCAAGGGTTTGAGACGATTAGCTCAAGCCATTTATCTGCTGGGCAAACGCGGCGAATTACGCTTGCGCGGCTATATTTATTGACCCCTGACGTTACGCCTTTATGGCTACTTGACGAGCCTTTTACCGCGCTTGATGTCGATATGGTGGCACGTATGGAAGACAGGTTACGCGATTTTGCTAATAAAGGTGGCTCGATACTGATGACCAGTCATCAGGCAGTCGGCGTAGCCAATCAAGTGCTCGATTTATCAGATTATATGGTTTAAGCAACAAACAACAAAATTGATAATTTTTTAATCTTATGGTAATGAATTCATTATTATTGGATTGACTATTTAAGTGCAGTATAACGGTAATCAGTAAAAGGACGGATAATGACAGACAGTCCGGTACAAGTGGTCGGTGAGCGCTCAAGTGTCGCTCCCTCAGCGGTACGTGGCAGCATTGGTTTTATGCAGCTATGGCGACGCGAATGGCAAGTAAAGCAGCAGGGCGCAGTACAATGGCTGTATCCTTTGGTACTGTTTTTGGTCATTATCACTTTGTTTCCGTTAGCGGTTGGTAGCGAGCCTGCACTATTACAGCGCCTTGGTGTTTCAGCCGTGTGGATTGCGGCTTTATTGTCGCTAGTGATGGGTGTTGACGGTTTGTTTAAGCCTGCGCTTGATAACGGGACGCTGGCACAATTGGTCGTTGCCAAAGCCTCGCTGCCATTATGGGTGCTTATCCGCTTGGTCATACATTGGGTATTTAGTAGCGGCATCGTGGCAGCGCTTAGTTTATTGGCTGTGCCTTTGTTTCAGCTGAGCTGGTTTGAGGCGTGGATATTGATGGCCTCTATTATCACTGGGAGTCCAATGTTGCTGATGCTGTCAGCGGTCGCCAGTAGTTTGACGTTATCGCTAAAAAATGGCGCGGTATTGGTGCCTTTGATTGCCTTACCCATGCAGTTACCAGTATTAATTTTTGCCACGGGGGCGGTCGATTTGTTTGCTACCGGACTGAATGGCTTACCGATTTTAGCCTTGTTATTGGCAGGCAGTATCATCTCAGTTTTGGTTATGCCATGGGTGATTGCTCTGACTCTAAAAATGTCATGGCTCAATTAAAAATGCGTGTGCGCATGCTATTAAAGCCCTTTATATTAACAGCATGGTGAAAACTGGCAACTTTGCTATAATAGACAATCGAATAAACAGTGACGTGTATATTCTATCCAGCGTTTAACGCTCATAGGTTCGCGAATAGTGTGCCACTGAGGCGTTTTACCCTATAACCAACAAGCTGTGCAATAGGTTTATCCCCATGCCCAACCTAAATAATGTCTCATCTCCTAGCCTGTGGCAACGCATTTGGCAGGTTTTCTTGACCACTGTGGGTACTAAGCAGTTTTTTCGTATTTTTTCGCCTTGGGTCAAATGGCTAGCGATCTTAGCGACTATCTGTCTACTAATAGGTAGCGTTTGGGGTTTGGCTTTTGCCCCGCCCGATTATCTGCAAGGTAATAGCTACCGTATTATCTTTATCCACGTACCGGCTGCCAGTCTGGCTATCTCCATTTATTTTGCCTTAGCAATACTAGGGGTGATTTATTTGGTTTGGAAGATTAAAACCGCCAGCCTTGTGGCACAGGCACTTGCTCCAATGGGCTTTTTATTGTGCGTCATTAGTTTATTGACCGGTTCCATTTGGGCAAAACCAACGTGGGGGACCTACTGGGTTTGGGATGCGCGTTTGACGTCTATGCTGATTTTGGCATTTTTGTATGCCGGGGTGATGGCATTGTTTGCCGCTTTTGAACACACGGCCAATCGTGGCAAAGCGGCGGCAATTTTATCTATCGTTGGTGCCGTAAACTTACCGATTATCAAGTATTCAGTACAGTGGTGGAATACCTTGCATCAAGGCTCGACTTTTACCTTAACCGCCGCACCAAAAATGTCGGCTGACATGTGGATGCCGTTATTATTGATGATTATTGGTAGTTATTTACTGGTAGCAACATTGGCGATTTATCGTACCAATACCCTGATTTTATATCGTGACCAAGGTAAAGCGTGGGTAAAAGAATACATTCGTGGCCAAACCAAATAACTTTTATGACTTTTGCCAAATCAAATAACGGCTAGGGAAATATGATGCAACCTTACTTTTATAGCGTCTCTGAGTTTATCGCCATGGGTGAGCATGGTGTTTTTGTTTGGTCATGCTGGGCGATTACGATTGGTATGGTGCTGATTTTCATCATCTATAGCCGTCGACAAAGACAAGCGCTTATCAAGCAGCTAACGATTCAACAAGCGCGTCAAGCACAGCGTGGCGCTAAAAAACCTAGCCCGGCTACCAAGTAATCCTCTTAGAAAAACCATCTTAAATCATATTGTTAGCTAATAAATTGGTAACCTTTCACTTATAAATATATAACCTCATCGGTTGCTATAGGGCTTATTGATTTGTGCAAAAAATGCTACCATATAGGTATTAGAAAAGTACGGTTAGAAAGACTTTTTAGAAGGTCCGTCTAATGGGAGTTTCTTTAATATTTTCTGTTTTATAGAGTTTAATTTATAAAGCAGTGACTCATCAATGAGGTAGTAGTATGAACGCAGTTCGTCGCAAAAAACTGATGTGGGTTATGTTTACGCTTGCAGGGGCGGCGATAGCCGTGGTACTGGTGATTTATGCCATTGGACAACAAACCGATTACTACTTTGACGCGACCGCCATTGCGCAAGGTGAAGCACCACAAGATAAGCGCATTCGTGCAGGCGGCATGGTAGTTGCGGGTAGTGTTCAGCGCGCGCCAGATGATCCTTTGAGCGTTGAGTTTGCTATCACGGATTTTGAATCGACAGTGCCAGTGACTTACCAAGGTATCTTGCCAGATCTGTTTGCTGAAAACTCAGGGGTGGTTGCGACTGGTAAAATGCAGGGAGAAACCTTTGTCGCGGGCGAAGTGTTGGCTAAGCATGATGAGAACTATATGCCACCAGAGGTTGCGAAATCTATGAAAGAAAATAATCGTAGCGGTGCAGTACCTAATTCTGAGCAATATAACCCTGCTGAAAAGGTACATGAGACTGAAACGCTACAACAATAGTGAATATTCTTATTTGAACCCCAGTTCGGGATAAGCGCTCAAAAAAAAGATAAAAAAAGAAGTCCAAAGTTGCTAAAGTAAGTTTACCAAGACAAACTTCACAACAAGGACTTCTTACATGGACAACCTAACCGAACTATACTGCCATATTGACGACTTTTATCAGCAATTCAAACCTGAGTTTGACGCTCATTTAATCGCAACGGGCCGTCAACGGCTAAGAGCATGCCAGATAAGTGTAGCAGAGATTATGACCATCTTGGTACTGTTTCATCAACTGCGGTATCGACAGTTTAAGTCTTTTTACTACCATCACATGCTTGGCATGATGAAACGGGAGTTTCCAAACTTGCCCAGTTATTCACGGTTTATAGAGCTGATACCACGCAGTATCATGCCATTATGTGCCTACTTGCAAAGCATGATGGGCGACTGTACAGGTATCAGCTATATTGATTCAACCAAGATAGCAGTTTGTCATAACAAACGTATCTACCGTCATAAAGTCTTTAAGGGACTTGCAACCCGAGGCAAAAGCAGCATGGGCTGGTTTTACGGCTTTAAGCTACACGCCATTATCAATCATAAAGGTGAGCTGGTCTCCGTCAAAGTCACTGCGGGCAATACGGATGATAGAGCGCCAGTTAAGGATATGGCAACGTCTTTATTTGGAAAACTATTTGGTGATAGAGGCTATATCAGTAAAGCCCTAAACGAGTGGCTCACAAAACACAGTGATACCACGTTGATAACCAAACTTCGGCGTAATATGAAACCCCAATTACTTGAGCCTATGGATGAGGCACTACTCAATCATCGCTCTTTGGTTGAGACGGTGTTTGGGGAGCTGAAAAACTTGTGTCAGATTGAGCATTCACGCCATCGTAGTGTCACGGGTTTTATTACAAACTTGCTGTCAGGTTTGATTGCTTATTGCTGGTTTCCCTATAAACCCACCATCAAAAACATGCCTCAGCAGGGACAGGTAGCAACATTGTAAATAGTATCAATGAGTTACAATGTGGCTTATCCCGAACTGGGGTTATTTGAAGTAAAAAAATAGTATTTAAGACACAAAGAAGCCACCGATATAATCGGTGGCTTTTTTAATGGACTATATTTATACCATTCACAAAAATTAGAGTAGCAAGGAAAACGAGTGCAAGTGCTACGTCTTGTAGACTAAACAAGTTTGACACGGCTAATCGTACTTTTTGGGTTTGGTATTATATGGGATTGACTATATTAATCATCCCATTCAGGTGAATAATCTGGATGTTCAATTTTGCGACCATCAGAGCGAGCCAAACTACCGATTCTTTCTAGCTCTTCTGCACTTAATTCTACCTTGATCGCATCTAGATTTCCTTGCAGGTGATCAGGATTGGCGGTTTTGGGGATGGCAACACGATGCTTGTCGGACAAAATCCAAGCCAGTGATATCTGTGCTGGCGTGACATTATGCTTATCGGCAATCTCTTTGATGATTTCATTATCAAACACATCACCGCGCGCGAGTGGCGAGTAAGCTTCTAATAAAATATGATGATTGTTTAAAAAGGTTTGTAGCGTTTTTTGCTTAATAAACGGATGAAACTCAACTTGATTGACCACGATAGGCACGTCAGCATATTTTTTGGCTTCGATGACATTGGCAATATTAAAGTTAGAAACTCCGATGTGACGGGTCAAGCCTTGCTTTTGTAACTCGCATAACGCAGGAATCGTTTCTGATAATGGCACGCGGTCATCAGGCCAATGTAGTAGTAGTAAATCAACGTAATCGGTATCTAAATCCTCTAGAGAACGTTTGGCCGCAGCGATTAATTTTTCAGGCTCAAACTTCATGTCGTCAGGGAATATTTTTGTGGTCAAAAAGAACTTGTCACGAGCCACACCTGATTGCTTGATACCTTGACCCACTTCTTTTTCATTACCATAAGCTTGGGCGGTATCGATATGCTCGTAGCCCATTTTTAGCCCTTGGCTAACCACATCGATGCAGTCTTGACCGGTTGATTGCCAAGTACCCAATCCGAGTACCGGTATATTGGCTTGTCCAGCGGTACGAATATTATAAGTTTTAGCAGACATATTATTATCCTTGTTATTTATTTGATTAATAGAAGATTGAATAGTGATTATAATTTTCCCAATCTCTATTTAGCTCATCTACTATAGAAAAAAGCGGTTGTAAGTGAAAGGGCAGGTGACGCTTTCCTACAAACCATAAACAGGCTGTAACGTCATTTTTAGTAAGTAATCGTCCAGTAACCCCGTCACTAATAAAGCTGAGACCAAAAAAAGCCCACTATTTAAAATAATGGGCTTTTTTTATTTAACTTCAGAAGGCACTTAACTTATCTGAGTTTACCTTTGATAAGTTTTAGCATTTTAATTATTGAGTAGCCGCTTCTGCAACTGGCGCAGTATCTGTCGTAGGGGCTGTATCAGTATTATTACCCCAGATTTTTGGATACTTATAGCCTGGGAAAGTGTCGTGGGCATACTTTTTAAAGTCGTCAGAATTATAAGCATTCGTGACGTCTTCAACCCATTTCTTGCCAACATCAGCAGATTTCACCGCTGACCAGTTGACGTAAGCAAAGCTTGGCTCTTGGAATAGTGCCTCAGTCAGTTTGATACCCGCATCTGTCGCGTAGTTACCATTGATAATAGCAAAGTCGACTTCGTCACGCGCACGCGGTAGTTGAGCCGCTTCTAATTCAACAATTTTGATGTCGTATTTACTGTTATCGGCGATGTCAGTTTTTGATGCATTGAGTGGATCGATATTGTCTTTTAATGTGATCCAACCAAGATCATCCATCATCACCAAAGCACGGGCAAAGTTACTTGGGTCATTTGGAGCAGAGACACTCATGCCTTTATGAACGTCATCAAGCGTGGATTTTTTACCTGAATAAATACCAAGTGGTGCGGTTGGTACTTGGAAAGCTTCTACCAGATCAAGGTTGTTTTCTTTTTTGAAGGTATCAAGGTAAGGCTTATGCTGGAAGATGTTGATGTCTAAATCACCTTCAGCCAAGGCAAGGTTAGGGCGAACATAGTCAGTAAAGGCAATCAGTTCAACTTCGTAGCCTTGCGCTTCAAGTGAGTTTTTTACTTGGTTACGTACCATGTCGGCAAAGTCACCTTCGGTGGTGCCAATGATGATTTTGCTGTGGTCAGGATCGATATCGCTAGCGGCAGCTTCTGCTGTTGAACCTTCGGTAACAGGTTCTTTAGTCGCTTCAGGTGCTGATGAGTTGTTGCAACCAACCAAGACCAGACTTGATACGCCAACTGCAGCAAATGCGGTCGCTAACTGACGGCTGATATCTGTTAATTTCATGGAGCTTCCTTAATAAGGGGAGGGAATAAAGTATAAAAAACAACCACTAAAAAAAGCAACATTATCAATAGTAATGCTGCTAAGTTAACGGCTGTTAAGTTAGTATCAAAATTAAAGGGTATCAGTAACAAAGTCAAGCATTTTACTTATGATGAATCGGCACTAAATCTTGAGCGTTATTCATAATAGGCTTACCTGACGATATCCTATTTTTATGGTGTGGTTTTTAACCTTTAACGTTTATCTAGGCGAGTGGCGAACCAATTACCAGAGGCTTGAATACCGATAACCATAAACGAGAGCACAATGACGATAAAAATCATGACTTCGGTTTGATAACGATAATAACCATAACGAATGGCCAAATCACCCAAACCGCCGCCACCAATCATACCAGCCGCTGCTGAATAAGACAGCAAACTGATACAGAGAATAGTGACCGACAATACCAAGCCTGAGCGTGCTTCGTTAAGCAAGACTTTGATGATAGTCAAAGGGCGTGCCCCCATAGACTCGGTCGCTTCAATTATACCGCGCGGTACTTCGCGTAAGTTTTGCTCGACCAGACGTGCAAAATAGAATGAACCAGCGATTGCGAGCACTAATGATGCGGCAATAGGACCGATACCTGTGCCAACGATGGTTTTGGTAAAGGGGCTCATGGCAATCATCAAAATTACAAACGGAAAAGCACGCATAAAGTTGGTAATGCCGCCCAGCACACCATAGAGTGTCTTGTTTTGCAAAAACTGCCGATCGCTTGATAAAAATAGGAATATCCCAAACAGCCCACCGATGACGATAGCCACTGTCGTTGAGATACCGAGCATGATGAAGGTATCAACGAACGCGTTTACAATCTCTTTGCGTAGAGCAAACAGCTTGTCTATCGAGGCGGATAAATCACTACCAGTTAACATATTTATTTCTCCTGCCTCATTAGTCTTCGTGCACTAAGCCTTTGCCAATCGGGGTGGTTGCTTGAATAAGACCGTCTCGTACATCAGCTACTTCAAGCAATTGCCCTTGGTGCAATAATGCTGCGCGGTCACAGAGTCTACGAATCACACTCATCTCATGAGTCACAATGACGATGGTCACGCCAAGCTTTTCATTAATATCACGCAGACAAGTTAGCAGACTGCGAGTGGTCGCAGGATCAAGTGCACTGGTTGGCTCATCAGCGAGTAGGACTTTTGGACTCGGTGCAATCGCTCGAGCAATACCCACGCGTTGCTTTTGTCCGCCTGATAACTGGGCAGGGTAGTGACTGGCACGATCAGTGAGATCTACAATATCAAGACACTCCATGACACGTTTATGAATATCACGGCTTGGATAACCTGCAACGGTCAAATTAAACGCTACGTTATCAAAGACAGTGCGATTGGACATCAGATTAAACTGCTGAAAAATCATGCCGATATTATGTCGAGCGATACGTAATTCACTGGCAGACAATGTGGTCAAGTCGGTACCATCTATAATGACTTGACCCGCATCTGGACGCTCAAGCATATTGATCAAGCGTAACAAGGTAGATTTACCTGCACCCGAATAGCCCATTAGGCCAAATATTTCACCTTGTTGGACAGTTAAGGTCGTCGGCTCAACGGCAGTAAACCAATGCGGTTTTCCGTCTTTATCTTTAATTGAGCGGTCGCTTAAAAAACTTTTAGTCACATCGTTTAAGACAATCATGTCATTCATGGAGGGCTCAAAATCTAATAATTTTTATAGTCATCAACGTATTGCTTGGCTTCTATTATAATGCAAGAAACCAATAAAAAAACAAACGTCAATAACCCTAGAATAAGGGGCGCTAATATAGCATATTATCGTGTACTTTGGATATGAACATCCGTGGCGGACTTATGATTAATCGCTATTAGTGATAGGGTGTTTAGGGGAGGTGGATGGCGATGATAGAGACAAAGACGACACCAGTCTAATCCATAAACTATCTAATCATGCTGGTGATAATGGGGGTCGTATTTGACTGGTATGACGACTAAAAATCTCGTATGACCATTGAGCGTGTCAGTGATGATACGCCCTTGGTGAGCGGTGACAATTTGAGCCACTAAAGACAAACCCAGACCAGAGCCTTTGTTCTTTTGCTGTAAGCGTACGAATGGGCTAAACACATCTTCACGTTTTTCTTCAGGAATACCTGTGCCTTCGTCAATCACTGCCAGTACCGCATATTTTGGTAATGGGCGTACTGGTTCAGCTTTGGTCTTTTTCAAATGCTTAGAAAACAAGCCTTCTTTGCGCGGTACATTGGGCATATCGGTACTATTTATAGCATCTTCTTTCGAATTGCTCTTGTCCTTGTCTTTAGCGACATTGGCATCGCTATCGGCTTTGTCAGCGTTTTTGTCACTGTTGCGAGCAGAGTCATTTTTGAGCGCATTGAGCCCTCTAGTCACTAAGCCGTCTTTAGGTTTAGTAGTCATATTACTATCGGTATCATGCATAGTTTCAGCAGAGGCACTAGCGTCAGGGACAGCATGCCAAACCATCTTTTTAATTTTGTCAGTCACACCATTGGTAAAGCTATGGTCGTTAGTAATCAGTGGTAATTCACGATTGATTTTAGGTGTGGCGCTACTGGTTTCTAAGTTTGTAGTAGTTTCTAAGTCGTTTTGAGAGCCTTGAGTCATGTGGGCGCTAGTTTCTGTTTCAGCTATACTGTTATCAAGACTATCAATCTCATTATCCGTACTTACCTCATCAGAATCTTCCGTAGCAATACTTTCACCATTTTTATAAATCGGCGGTGCGGGTAATAAGGCGATTGAATCTACTGTGTCAGACTTGGTGTTATCAACAAGTTTGGATGAATCATTGAGATTTATAGGGTCTTGCGCATCATCTTCATTGATATCGACTTGCTCATCGTAAGGTTCAAAGTCAGAGCTATTATAATCCACAAAGCTACTGCACATTACCGTATGCAACAGGTAATCAGGAATAGTGTCGGCTTCATCGATGGTTTGAACGCCATATAACAAGACCGTCACAGGCGGTTTACCATGTAGCATCGCATTGGTTAATAGGTTACGAATCAAATGGGTCAACATCGATGATTGCCCATCAATGACGATATGCTCGCCAATCAAAGTTGCTTCAGGGTAATGTTGACGCTCTTGATTGACCAAATCGTACAAGTCTAAATGTTCAACTTGCTGCAAGGCATGACCGGCATCCAAACGGCTAACCAATAAAATACTCTCTACTAAATCATTGAGCCCCGACAGGTCACGATTAATGGCTTGCGCGCGCTTATCGAATTTTTCTTTAGTATCCGTTGGTAGGGCGCCTGCCAACATATCCATCATCTCAATCTGCAAGCGGATACGAGTAATAGGGGTGCGCAGCTCGTGAGAGGCGTGTGCCAGTAGTAAATTATTGGCATCGATAAGGTGTTCAATCTTTTGTGCGGCTTGGTTAAATCCACGGGCTAGCGAGGCAATCTCATCATTACCCCGAGCATTGACTCGCACCGTAAAATCACCGTCACCCAACTGGGTCATCTGTTGGCTCATCTGATTGATACGCCAGGTCATCGTACGCGCAATCAGCCACAGCACGCCTGCCATGATAAGCAATAACAACAAGGTTCCTGTAAATAAGTTGAGCGCCGCAGAAAGCACGGGTTTTTTGGGTGGCAAGCGAGATTCATACAGTAAGGTATAGCCAGTGCTGCTATATACTTGGGCTTGCTGCGTAGGATAGGTATCTGAAAAAGAAGGGAATACACGTGAGAAAAGCGAAGGGGTAGGCGGCAACTCTAGTGGTAAGTCGCTGTGATCTGTCTGCATAAGCAAACGACCTTGATTGTCATATAAGCCCATCTTTGCTTGCAATGATTCGTCAAAGATATCAAAGCTTTTTTTGACAACAGCGAGCATAAAACGTGACTGTAGCCGACTGTCCTTGCTTATTGAGATATTAAGTTCGTGTAAAAACGGATCTATTTGTCCTAAAATCTGCGTTGCTAATACTTCTGAGCGAATACTTGCGTCTTTATCGTGCACAAGTTGCGTCAACAGTACCATTGCCACTGCAAATAAGGTAAGTGCCAGCATGACACTGGCAAATAACTTAGCAAATACGGAACGAAAACCCAATTGCTGCATTAAACCATCTCTGTTATCAGCTATTTATGGCCACCCATACTGTTTAATTTATAATATCTTAATTGATAATATCGAATTAAACAGTAGGGTTCTTTTGTGATTATTTGGCCGTTATTTACAATTAAACCTGATCAGTGGCAAATTGATAACCGACGCCGCGCACCGTGATAATACGTTTTGGCTGGCGCGGATTGTCTTCAATCAAGGCGCGGAGGCGTGAAATATGCACATCAATCGCCCGATCAATATTGTCTGAGCTGTCATCATTTGGCATCGCTTGCCAAAGCTGCTCACGATTTAACACTTTACCAGAATGGGTGGCAAAATAATGCAGTAATTGAAACTGATGCGTGGTCAAACGCACAGGCTCGTCGTCGATAGTCACTTCATGGCTGTCAGGGAATACGCTCAGACGACCAAAAGTTAAGCTGTCAGATTGACTGTCTGCTTGGTTGGGCTGCTCGTGACGACGGATAACAGCGCGAATACGAGCAAGCAGCTCACGCGGCTCAAAAGGCTTGGCGATATAATCATCGGCACCCATCTCAAGACCTAATACACGGTCTGTGGTATCACCTTTTGCTGTTAGCATGATGATGGGCACTTTATTGGTCATGTTGTTTTTGTTGCTACGAATTTTTTGACAGACTTGCATACCGTCCATGTCAGGTAGCATCAAATCAAGTACGACTAAATCAATATCGCGCTCTTTGGTGTCTAATAACTCAAGACCTTCTTGACCAAGACCTGCATGATGTACATCATAATAATTCATCGTGAGGTAATCACTAATTAATTCGGCTAAATCTGGATCATCTTCAATCAATAAAATCTGCTTACTCATAAGTTGTCCTCTATCTAGTTGTTGTTATGGTTTGTCAAAATGTTGAGCTTTAAAGCCATCAAGCTTTTAAGTCATTAAATATAAGCTAAGCCATGAAATATAAACGGTTCAAAATACTCGCTTAATGCTATATATCATAAAGGCATAGTGCCTAATTTAGCGGTTACAAAGCAAGAGAGGCTTTGTTAATGTTTCTACAAAATGTAACTGCCGGCAGGTATTACTATGAAACGATAACTTTTTTCCCTTTAGAATCAATCGGTAAGTTAGCCAAACAGATTAAGCTGTCGTTGCTGATACCCGAAATTAAATACTGATTGGTAGAGGGATCAAACTCGATTACCTCGATAGGCTGAAGTGTCAAGCGCTGGTCTTGTTCGATAATCCACACATTAGCAGTCAATTCTCTAAGCGGCTTATATGGTGGTGAGTGCAGTTCTGTCAAGTCGACATCGTGCAGCGCACGTTTAGGGACGATGACCCCGACCTCTATTTGACCATAGTTGACGCGTCCTGTTACCTTCATGTTGGGCAATAATTTGTCACGGCTTATCTCGTTTTCAATGGCGTTAACAGAGACTAACAGTCTTTTTGGTTCAGTGGTTGTGGTCAATTTACTGACTTGCCCAGTAAACTTATCTAGCGCACCTTCGGCTGTAAAATTGACGGTTTGACCAACTGAAAGCTGAGGCTCTGCCTGGATAGGGAGGGTTGCAGTAAAATGTAATTTGGTCTCATCACTGAGTTGCAATATAGGGGTGCGGGCTTCTAGTTTTTGTCCAGTGTTAGCATATAAGCCTTCTATACGCCCTGAAAAGCTGGCATACACCGTCGTCAAGTTATACTGTGGCTTGGTATTGGTAGCGCGGTCAGCATTCTCTACGCCTGATGTCGTCGTTGAGGGCTCTTGGCTATCTGTTTGGGCGTTTTTTACGGTTGTTTTATTATCAGACTTAGGCTGACTGGGTTTAGAAGTGGTTTTTGCTTTTGCCGTATCTTTTGCTAGATCTTGCTGTTTTGAATTACTTGTATCGTCAGCGGATAGATTTTCCTGCGCCGCTGCGTTTGTTTCTGAAGAAGGTTCATCTGTAGTATTGGATGGATCTGTCGTTTGGCTTGCTGTATTCAGCCGCCTAACAATGAACAATGGCGCGCCTTTCTCTACCCATTGACCTTTACTGACCAGTATTTCTTCGACGGTGGCTGGATGTACTGCAATGAGTTTAATTTTCTTGATAGGCTCGATGTTACCTTGTAGACCAAGACTTGGCTGATAGCGTGTTGGTTTTATACTTAATAGATAATCGGGCGTCATGGTGACACTATCATCAGTAATGCTAAGTGAGTTATCTACGCTCGCGCTGTCGGCGGCCGTCAGTGGCTCATCGCTCGGCGGTGGAGGCTGACAAGCAACAATAAGTACCGCGCTGAGTAAATAGAGGCTTTTGTTTAAAACTTTAGAAGTTGCCATAGCAGTCACCATTGTATTTGACTGTTTATTATATCGTTAATTAGAAGGAGGTGAAACGATTGCTGCATAGTTACTATACAGGCGTAGGTATGACTTGTGTGCCAATTGGAAGATAGAGAGCATAAGTGCGAGAGACAATATTAGTGACAACACCTTAGTTAGCGACAACACCTTAAATAGTTGTTTACGACACTCATCAGTTTGAACATTAATTTGTCAATTACTGGAAAACGCTTAATATCTGTGCTAAAACAAACATATCAAAATATTTTGATACATTTTTATCACAAATACAAATTATCCAGCAATGTGCTTGTTGTTTCTATATAATGCAGAAATATCATATGGTTGATGGTTTTTTTGATTTTAGCTTTCTGTCTTTGACCGTCACCATTATGGCCAGTTTTGAAATGGATACGGTTGCAACCAGCAACTATAAATATGCTAATTGATGGCATGCTTTAGTCAGTTTCTTAATAAGAAAGTGCGTATAGTAGCCCATGTTGATGCTGTGTTTGATAGTCTGATACAGACAGATATTGACAGGTGAGATGTTCGCTGTTATTACAGATAGCAATGCAAAGTTAACCGTTCGTTTCAATCCAATAATTACTTAGATTAACATACCAAGTGCAACGCTAATTGATATTATAGAACACCTGATTAGGTGTCTGAAATCCTAACCGTTTTCTTGGTCTGTTGTTTAGTTTATTCTCAATCATTTGAATATCTTGATCAGAGACTTGTCTAAAGTCACAGCCCTTAGGCAAGAACTCTCTGATCAAGCCATTAGTATTTTCATTCGTCCCTCGTTGCCAAGAAGCGTAAGCATCCGCAAAGAAGAATGGGCTAAAGAGTTTTTGCCTTACTTTTTTGTGATCTGCGAACTCTTTACCATTGTCAGAGGTAATCGTTTTAACCTGTATCTTGACTGGTGTTAAGAGATCTATCATCGCATCTGACACTTGCTGAGCGCTCTTTTTAAGCACACGCTTCATCTTAAGCAGTCCTGTTTTACGCTCAACTATCGTCACAATCGCTTGTTTGTGATGCTGACCGATAATTGTATCCGCTTCCCAATCCCCAATCCGTGTGCGCGCGTCAACGATGCAGGGACGCTCATGGATTGAGACTCTGTCATTGATACGGCCTCGGGTCTCAGCAGTTAGACGCTGGCGATAAGGTTTGGCTTTGCGTCTAAGACAGTGCCATAACGTGCCACCTTTGCTCTTGTCTTTCCAGATATAGCGATAG